>CAZLRZ010000017.1:0-15619 GCA_964562165.1 uncultured Candidatus Saccharibacteria bacterium | reverse complement strand
AACATTTAGGCGCTTTAATCGCTTCGGAACTTCAAATTTTTAAACCTGCATTCAGAGTAGAAGGCGCATGCGCATCAGGATCCCTCGCAATAAACGCGGGTTTCAATGCAATAATGTCCGGATTATACAAAAATGTTTTAGTGATTGGTGTCGAAAAAATGACTGACTTGGATGCGATTCAGGCTACTCAAGCTTTGTCGGCTGCTGCCGATGAAGAATGGGAAGGCTTTTATGGCGTTACATTCCCAAGTCTATACGCAATGATGGCAAGGTTCCATATGCGAAGATTCAAAACAAAAAGAGAAGACTTGGCTTTAATTAGTGTGAAAAACCACAAAAACGCAATGCTTAATCCTATTGCTCAATTTCACAAACAGATCACAGTTGAAGATGTTCTAAATGCAACAATGGTTGCTGATCCATTAGGTTTATTAGATTGCTCACCATTAAGCGACGGAGCTGCCGCTATTGTTTTAAGCAGTGAAAAACTCAATGATCATTCCATTCAACTTGCCGCATCTGAAATCGGAACAGGCACAATAGCCTTGCATGATAGAGCCGATATTGCTTCAGTTTATTCGGCTAAAGTGGCAAGTAAAGAGGTTTACAAAAAATTAAACATAACACCCAAATTGATTGATATCGCCGAGGTTCACGATTGTTTTTCTATAGCCGAACTTATCGCATACGAAGATCTTGGATTTTCACTTCAGGGTAAAGCTGTAGTTGACTTGAAGGCCGGTAAATATGACAAAGATGGAGAACTCCCTGTAAATGTCTCTGGTGGCTTAAAAGCCTGCGGTCATCCAGTAGGTGCAACGGGCATTAAACAGGCCATCGAAATATGTATGCAACTATCCGGGACGGCTGGCGCCAGACAGGTCAAAAAAAGACTTCATAGGGGTCTTACACACAATGTTGGGGGTAGTGGTGCCACTACGGTAATAAATTTATTTTCAAATTAAAAATGGTACAATCCAGCCCGATAAAAATTTGGCGAAAATTTCAAAACAGATACAGACTAATAGGTTCTAAATGTGTTCACTGCGGAATCACAAGTTACCCACCTGTAAAATCCTGTATCAAGTGCCACAACGACGATTTTGAAGTTTATGAATATAGTCCACTAGGCAAATTAGTTACCTGGACAAATGTTTTTGCGCCAAACAAAGGCTTTGAAGAATATGCTCCATATATTATTGGAATAATCGAACTCAGCGATGGTGAAAGGCTTACAACTCAAATCGTTAATATTGACTTTAAAGATCTAAAGTACGGACTAAAACTCCAAGCTTGCTTTAGACGAATTTATGTTGATGGAGAAAAGGGAATAATTCATTATGGATTAAAATTTGGCCCTATTCG
Organism: uncultured Candidatus Saccharibacteria bacterium; assembly: GCA_964562165.1. GTDB lineage: Bacteria > Patescibacteriota > Dojkabacteria > B142 > OLB20 > JAKQLP01. Next base: position 14,254 of record CAZLRZ010000017.1, on the reverse strand, counting down.
AAATAAAGTTGAAGAAGTTGATGAGCATGCAAAAGAAATCCCTATAGGTGAATTACCTATCGGTATTGCCGAAGATCTACCTCCAGAAATAGTTGAAGAACTCGTTAAAGAATAATTAAAGTTCCATAAGTTCTATAGTATAATTAAAACGCCACGATGAGGAAGGGTGTCTGAGTGGTCGAAAGAGCCGCTCTCGAAAAGCGGTACCCGAGAAATCGGGTCGCAGGTTCGAATCCTGTCCCTTCCGTGTTAGCGAAACGAGTGTAACGAAGTTGAGCGTTACACGGAGGGATGCCTGCTAAGGCGCCCTTCCGATCTTGTCTTTGAGACAAACAAAGTGCAGTCGAAAAGGCACAAGAGTGGCTGGAACCCGGACGGGTGTTCCGTAGGTTTTACAACAAACAAATGAATCAACTAACTCCAGAAGAAAAAAAAGTAATAATTGATAAAGGCACAGAGGCGGCGTTTACCGGTGAATACGTTAATAATAAGGCTGCTGGAATTTATGTTTGTCGACAATGCGGTGCAAAGTTATATGATTCTAAAAATAAATTCGAATCAGATTGTGGTTGGCCGAGTTTCGATGATGAGATAGAAGGCGCGGTGAATAAGACTCTGGATTCAGATGGAATCCGAACTGAAATTACTTGCGCTAAGTGTGGAGGCCATTTAGGACATCTTTTTATAGGTGAGCAATTAACAGAAAAAAACGCCAGATATTGCGTCAATTCTATATCAATGAAATTTATTCCAAGGAATTAACTTTATGAATAAAAAAATAGTATTAGCGGGCGGTTGTTTTTGGGGTATGCAAGAACTAATCAGAAATCAAGATGGGGTCATTAATACCCGTGTTGGATATACAGGAGGGAATGTAAAAAATCCTACCTACGAAAATCACGAAGGTCATGCTGAGGCTATTGAGATAGAATACGACAGTGAAAAAACTTCATATACAAATCTCTTGGACTTTTTCTTTCGAATCCACAATCCTACCACGCTAAATCAGCAGGGCAATGATATTGGCGCCTCTTATCGTTCAGCAATTTTTTATGCAAACAATGAAGAAAAAAAGGAAGCGGAAAACTTTATTAAAATCGTCAATGAATCCGGGCGTTGGAAAGATCCTGTAGCCACAACATTAGAGCCTTTAAGAAAGTTCCATATTGCAGAAGACTACCATCAAGATTATTTACAAAAAAATCCAAGCGGATATACATGCCATAGGATTTATTTTGATAGCTATTTAAAATAATAAAAAACCAAAATGTTAACGATTAATCCAAAAACAAAGTTAATTCTTGCTGATGTTGACGAAACCATTGCTGATGTATATACAGATGCAACCCCCGAAATGATCGATGCTTTATCAAACTTATTATCAAAAGGAGTTGTTGTTTTTTTAATAAGTGGGGGCGGGTATAAAAGTATCTATGATAGAGTTGTTGCAAAATTAAAGCCGGAATTAAGACAAGGGATTATTATGGCTCATTGTAGTGGAGCTGAAGTTGTAGGATATGATAAATCTGGCAACAGAATTGAAACACCATTTTACAGTCTATATGATCAGGTTTTATCTGATATTCAAAAAACAAAATGGCGCGAGTTGATGAAAGAGATCATTAAAGAGTTTAATTTAAAAACTTTTGATCCTTCTCCTGTTAATAACTTCCGCGAAAAGATTAGTAAAGATCCATTGTCTGTAATGTATTCTGACCGTGGTCCACAGATCACAATAGAGTTTGTAAACTCTTTTAACCTTACTCAAGATCAGATAATCTCTTTGGGTTATACTTTGGATCAATTCCCTACGGGTGAATCAAATCTTGATTTAAGGGATGTAATACTACCTTTTGCGAAAAAGAAGATAGCTGAATATAACATTCCAATTGAAATAGACTATGGGGGTGAATTTGCAATGGATTTTAAGTTGTTTGGTGTGAACAAAACCGTTGCTGTTAAATACATATTAGAAAACGAAAAGATATTAAAATCCTTCGGACTCGACCCTAAAAAGATAGATGAGCCAGAAGAAGTAGAAATTTGGGGTGATAAGTTTTCTGAAATTAGAGGTGGGTCAGATCGCTATATGTCTTTTGCTCTTAATCCTAGAGTGCGTAGTATAGATTTTAGGAGAGAAGATCCTAAAGAATTCCCCAAAGGATATAATATAGTAATTTGGGATGGCGAAAAGCGTTTGCACGAAGGGACTTTAGAATATTTAAACAATTCAATTTTTCAAAACCCCCAATGAATACTTCCGAAGGTAGTCGGGAAATTGAGTTCCCATGGAAATCCTAGCAAGTATAAAAGCCGCTATTAATGCTAATGCGCACATTAGTGAAGCGGAAGATGCCCAAAACCAAGGAAAAATTAAAGCTAAAGTAATTAAGACTCCATCAAACGAAAGATACGCCAGTAAAAACAGTTTAAGTTCGTGTTTCAATTTTTTATCTTTAAGTCTAAAATAGCTCCAAATAATTCCGAGCATTGTTAATACTAGCGTCCCTTGGTAATACAAGAACCAATAGCTTGTAAGGATTGGGTCGTATTCGTAAATTCGGACACACATAGGAGTTAGTTCAAAACTCAACGCAACACGAGGAATAATCAAGATGTATGCCACAAACAACAAAGCAACAAATTGAAAAAATGCATAGCCGAATTGCTTTTTTGTGATTTTCTGTAACAAAAGCACGCCTAGTGGTGGCAATAGAGTTGTTGAGGCATAGGCTACTTTGAAGCCAATTTCATTACCATTCGTAGCAAAGATTATTACCTCACCCAATTGATAGGTTGCCAGAAAAAACAATAGTAAACTAACGACATTTTTATGGGCAGATCCATGCTTATAGACTAAATAGGCTAGGAAGTATTCAATTAAACATGTTAGTAGGGCTCTGATCATTTAGGCATAAATATTAAATTATCAAATCTTGCCATTTTAAGGCGATCAAGTAAAGAAAAACGGTAATTTAATCATAAAAATTCCTGTATAAATCTCTCGCTTTTGCAGTAATCAGAGTCTTTGATAATGTTGCCAAGCAAATTGCTATTAGTGTTAGCGATCTAAACGGTAAGTACCGATTAGATTTGAATCTTGGGAACTATAAATACGAAGCGGCTCATTCTGAATATAATATTAAAAATTTGAATATTTCTGCCAAAAGCGAAGCTGATTTAATCGTTGACTTTCCATTGATACAAAAGTCTGCCGAAGATGGTGGATTCTCGATTAACTATCAGATCGTTTTTTCAAAGTTATTAAGCTTTTTAACTGCGGTCTTTTTCGTGCATTCCATTTTGTGTCTATTGATTAATCCGATCGCATGGAATCAAGTTGTAGTTATCTTGTATTTGCTAATCTTCTTCATAAGATACCTAGTTAGTAGAATCGCCAAAGGTGGAATGGCAAAGGATGCCGATGGAAAAGTGCTTGGTGGCGTGCAGATTCAGCTCATGGACAAAGACAAAAAGCTTTTAGATAAATCAATCAGCACAGAACAGGGTAGGATCCAGTTCAACGTGGAAGATGGAGAATACCTAATCAATGTATGGAAAGAAGGTTATAAGTTAAAGAACGGCGAGGGCCTAATTAATGCGGAAGTCTCGCACGGAAGGCTTAAAGAAGATGTTCTGTTGGTTCAGGATAATGGGTCACACTTCTTGAGTTAAGTAAATAGGTTTTATCCTCCAGTCATAATCTGTAAATCCCAATTAAATTTGGCCTAAACCACCACAAAGATATTGCAAATATATACCCACAAGAGATATAATCCATATATAAACAAGTGTCTTTATGAAAATTTGCACATTAAATTCAGTAGAGGAATATTATCCTGTCGGGGAGATTACTACTTTAGATCAAAGAATAGATTTTTTTTATAGTCTAAAGCAATTATTTCGTGGGATAATACAAGGTGATTGCTGGACGCCAATTGTAAAGCCCGGTAATACATTAGCTTATACCAGTGCTATCACAACGCAAAACAAAATTAGAAATACTTTTGTTGGTTTTTACTGTGCAAATGATGGTAAGCAATATAACCTTGGGGTATTATTTCCATATTTACCAAATGGAGTTGTATATCCAAGTGAAATAATTAAACAAAGTAGATATAGATTACAAGATTTTTTATATGAAAAAGCAAATCTTGTGGCTTATAATACAAATCACGATATACATAAGCCTTTTTACGAGCCATTAAAGAATATAATAAACATATTGTCAATTTTACCCGGGCAAACATACATCCCAAACTTGTGTGAACCTGATCAGATTGCTCAGTTTGATAATGACTTTGCTAACCAATTTCAACCAGCTATTAAATATATTAGAAATGAACTTGGAGGTACACCACTAAGTTGGAATCAAAAACACCTATTAATGGCAATAAATAGAATAGTTAAAAAGAATCATGAAGACTGGGTTGCTGCTAAAATGCATCCTCAGCCAGTCCCTCAATTTGCAGGAGCACAAAATTATGCCGCAGTTGCTGTATAGAGTATTTTAAAAGAATAAAAAAGTATTATAACCATCCTATGTTTAACCCAGATCAATTTATAGTTTCAGAACCACAATATAATAAAATAACCGATGGTGGAAAATGGTTGCCTAATGCAATGACGGGAGAACCTTTGGTTAACTCTTTACCCCCAATAGATAGGGACGATTTACGAATTGAAAATCCTGACTTTTATTTACGATCGGCACTTTTTTCAAATGATTTTTTTAATGCTTTAACTTTTTTAGAAGAGGGAGCGGGCACAGTGGAATTTAGCGCACATAGATTCAACCAAAAAGGTCGACCCTTAATTGAAAAATTTGCAGTTCCAGACTTAATAGATACAGAGCTGTATATGGGGACTGTAACGATTAATACTGTTAAATATAATCAAATACTAACTAACCAGGGGAACCAAATTGAGTTTAGGCCAATAAAATCAATACAACAGATCCCTTCATTAAGAATTGAGCCAATGTGGTTTAAGGGTGAAAATGAGGGCGATTTAATTTTTCAACCAAAACTAGCTGTTTTTAAAAAAAATGATTTAAGCGAAGGCCTGAGTGTAGGAGTGCAGATGGAATATTTCCCAGAAGAATATAAAGGGGGTATTCGTCAAATATCTACTGTTCATAGTATATCAATACCATCTGGACTTGTAGAGTTTCAGGATCCTATAAATAATATGCGTAGCATAACTTTAGATTTGACTCACTATACGAATGGAATAAGGCCTCTTTTGCGTCTATCATTAATGGATTATTTTAGTCGACAATTTGCTTTAACTGATTATTTAGTTGTTAAGAAACAAAAAACACAGTTAAAGGTTGTAAACAGAGGCGAAACAAAAGGATCCCCCAGACCAAATACCAAAGACCGGTATGGTAATTATATTGATTGGATAGCTAACAATTTAGTCTTTTTATTGGGCGAAAAGTTAACAGGAAAGAGGTTCGTAGACTTAACTCCATAAAACTTTGATTGGTTATAGAATTCCGATATACTTAAATAATTAAAAGTTTTTAATTATTAAGTTTATATTATGGACGAGAAAAAGCTAAAGTCCTTAAACAAATTCAATCTGTTTATGGCATTTATGCACTTTGTGCAAGCTGTTGTTGTGTATTTATTAAGTAGTCCTGACAAAGGAGTTGTGCCAATCACGATTAACTTCTTACAATTCGATAAAGTTGCGCAAAAACTTTTACCAGCAACTAAAGAACTTGGTGATGTCAATTTGGCTTGGTTTGTTGTTGGCTTCTTTTTATTGAGCTCTTTAGCTCACCTTTTTATAGGGACAGTTTACAGAAAAAAATATGAAGCAAATCTTTTATTGGGAATCAACAAAGTTAGATGGTTTGAATATGCACTCAGCGCAAGCGTTATGATGGTTGCAATCAGTTTGCTTTCAGGAATCTATGATCTCTCAAGTTTAATCATGATCTTTACGTTAGATGCACTAATGAACCTGTTGGGTCTTGCAATGGAAGTCGAAAATCAAGGGAAATCTAAACTTAAATGGTTAACATACATCTTAGGATGCATTGCAGGAATAGTTCCTTGGATCGTTTATGGAATTTATGTTTATGCTGCTAGTGAGTTTGGTGGCGGAAACATTCCTGATTTTGTTTACTGGATCTATGTTTCTATTTTCTTGTTCTTCAACAGTTTCGCTGTAAATATGGTGCTTCAGTACAAAAAGATTGGTCCCTGGAAGGACTATTTATTTGGAGAACGTGTTTATATAATCTTAAGCTTAGTTGCTAAATCCTTGCTAGCATGGCAGGTTTTTGCCGGCACTTTAAGACCTTAAATTTTTAAACAATTTTAAAATGAAGTTAAATCAAAAGATTTTTCTAGCAATAAATGTTATTGGTGGAATTCTTGTATTAGGCAGCTATTATTTAGGTTTAGACGGAGGAAAAAACGTTGAAGTCCTATGGGGCGGAGTCCCTGAAAACATTAGGGGTGTATATACAGCTTCGATGCTTGTTTGCGCAATCGGATACTTTATCTTTTTTGCATATATATTCCAAAATCTAAAAGGCAAAACCTTTAAATATCCTAAATGGCTTGGTGAAAAAACAGTGCTAATACTTTTTGCATTAATACTTTTAGCCTCATCTTTATGGTTGCCTTTAGTGAATTTAATGGTAAGCAATCCAAGCGACTTGGTTTGGTTGAGCATCCGATTGGTTTTAAATGTTGTGGCATTGGCTTCTCTAGGAGTGGTTTTAGTTTTATTCGCAATCAAGCCACAGCCTAAAAGCTCTTTTTACTACGCAGCATTAATCGGTATGATCTGGTTTACCTTCCATACAGGGGTTCTAGACGCCCTATTATGGACGTATTTATGGGGAATTTAAACCGATGAGTGGTTTTGACCAAGCTCTAGTCTCAGATAGTAGAAGCGCTCCCCAAAAAGAGGTTAAAGATGGTGGTGTGTTATTAATTGATCAGATTACTGGATCTCCTTTAAGTGAAGTGTTACCCAAAATCCCAAGGGAATTATTAGAAATCAAGGATTCCGAAGCTTGGATAGGAAAGTTTTTACAGTTGCCCGAATATAATGAGGGGCTGGAATATTTAAAAGATAGAAGAGGTATTGAGGACTTTTATCTAAAAGATAAAGAAAGAGAAAAACTATCATCAATTGCGCAGGATTCCGGAAATTATTATGAAGAAGAAATGGAGATGAGTTCATGTGAAATCGGCGGTGTAGAATATTTAAGAGTATTAACAAATGGAGGTAGGGATATTGTTTTTAAGCCAACCAGCTCAGAAGATGCTGATACCCCTAGGTTTAAAATATCATCATCTTCAGAAAGGTTTCAACCAGAAGGCGAATTGTCTACTATTACTTCATTTTCAATATTTAAGCAGGGTGACTTAGGTGACCAAATTAAAATTCAAACGGAAGAAAGATATGATAACAGTGATCGTTCACTTTTATTCAAAGTTAATCAGATCGAAATCCCAATTAATAGGATTGATTTTAATGACCCAATCTTAAATAATTTATCAACTGTCCTTGTCCGATTAAAAGAAAGCTATTATAGACAATTTCCGGTTATCTCGCTTTATTGTACTAATAGGGGGCGCGACAGGTACCATGTTTCCGAATATTGTGGAATTGGTGAAATTACAGAAGATAATAAAAAAAAATTAGTTGTGGCAAACTCTCATAATGGAAATGTAAATAAAGATCCTAATTTTAATCCTACAGAAGAAACATACTTTATTGCTGATCAGCTTGCAATTCTATTGGGAGAAAGACTTGCGGGTGTACCTCTCGTTGATAATACAACCGAATATTTTAGTGATGCATTTAATAATATACAACTATGAACAGAATCAACAATGTCCTGTTTTTACAAAAAGCATTCATCATTAGTGATGGTAAAGTTTTGATAGCTAAACGAAAAGAAGAAAAAATGTTTTCTGGTATGTGGGACATTCCAGGTGGAAAGCTGGAAGATAACGAATCCCTTTATACCGGAATCAAGAGGGAAGTCCTCGAAGAGACGGGTTTAGAAATCACAGACATCTTATGTACATTGTCTTCTATTCTTTTTGTGGCAAGCATCGGTGATAAGCCCACAATATTTAGGAATCTTTATTTGTGTAAAGCGACCGGAGAAATAACTCTAAGTTCGGAACATTCAGAATACTTGTGGGTTGATCCAAAAGATCTTAAAAACTATGAATTCCCAGATCATAATGATTTGAAATATGTAGTTGAAAACCTGGCTGGGATTATAGAAAAGATGGGGGACAAAGAATTTAAGGTGTCGAAGGTTTTTTAAGTAACACCTTTTTCAGTAAAATATTAATAAGTTATTTATTAGATACTTTAGTGAAGTTTTGTTTCTTTTTTTCTTCCTCCTCTTTTTTCTTTTTTCTATCCAATAAAAATAGAATTAAGAGGAAAATCAATAATAAAATTAGACATAAACAAATTATTAAAGACAAATCCATTTGCTGACTTACAACTTGAGTATCAATAGGTGTTGAGGTTGGTGTGTATGTAACGTCTGTGATGAATTTTTTAGTGACAATTGGTGTCGGTATAGTTGATGTTAAAACCAATGCTACTGGGCCTTCTGTTGGGGTGGGAGTTAATGTGGTGCCCGGGTTGGTAGGTTTGGTGTATTTGCTTGTTGGTTTGGGAGTGCTAGTTGGTGTTGCAGTTACGGCATTAGTTGGGGTAGCTGTTGGAGTTGTTACAATTTCTTCTACTCCAATCCTAACAATATTATCGACAGATTCTTCGTTATACACTTGGAAACTTCCGCCAATTATGACGCGACCATCTGATTGAACTTTAAAGATAATAACTTGATCATACTCACTATCACTTCCGGCGTCACCGGAGAATGTATTATCGAATGTACCATCGGAATTTAGTCTAGCAAAGTGCATTGCCGGATTACCCTCATATGCAATAAATCTTCCACCAATTAATATTTTCCCCGAAGACAAAACTTCAATATGATTTACTCCGCAAAATGGATAGGGTGGATTGACTGTTGGACAAGTAAAGGTTGAATCATTAAATGTTGGATCCAATACTCCATTTGCGCTTAATCGAACAAAATTAAATTTTGCCTGTTGACTATAGACATCGAATTCTCCACCAACCAATAACTTCCCATCATTTAGTACCACGATATCATAAACTATTCCATCCGGGCCAAGATCGTCTACATCGTATTCATATTCAGTTTCATCTCCAATTGTTTGGAATGTTTCGTCAATCGTTCCGTCAGAATTTATTCTGGCTAAATTATTAACATTTGTTCTTTCAAGACTTGTGGATCCATCTAGGTATGATTCGAAATTCCCACCAACGAGTATTTGACCATTACTTAAAAGGGATAATGTATAAACATCTCCCCAAAAACCAGCCTCTCCAACACCATTAATCCAAGTATCTGTGCCAGCTGCATTAAAAGTGTTATCAATAGAACCATTTGAGTTTAATCGAATTAAGCCATCATCAGTAGGAACACCATTGTAATAACGAATAGAGCCTGAGCCACCTACCAAGATTTTTCCATCATTTTGAATGGCAATATCAAAAACTGCTCCATTTTGCTCAAGATTTCCCTCTTCAATAACACCAATGCCTAATCCCCCCGGATTGAAGGTGGCATCAACACTTCCGTTTGTATTTAAGCGAGTAATATTTACATGGCTGTTTTGTACCCCATTAACATAGTCGAAATATCCAGCTACTATGATTTTTCCATCATTTTGCAAGGCCATAGTAAATACTCCGCAATTTAGGACAATTATTCCTTGCGGGGTTATTTTACTAATTGATAGTTTAGTTTTATTGATGTCTTCGGTGCATTGAAATCCTAAGCCTATATCAAAAGAATTATCAATTGTGCCGTCAGCATTAAGTCTGACAAGCATATTATGGCTTTCACCAAGATAATTGCTGAAAAACCCTCCCACCAATACTTTCCCATCGGGTTGATTTAGAAGTGAATAAATTGGACCATCAACAAGACTTGAAGATTCGAAATATGGATCAATTGATCCGTCATCAATAAAGGCTTTCGCAGAGTTATTTGTACCAAGTAAAAGGGCAAATGAAATAAAAGTGGCTAAAAATGCAGAAAGTATAATATGTGCTTTATGATCCAGGAGCCTAGGGACATTCATAAGTTGAGTTCCAAAAATATTATAAAAATAGTTTAGTATTAATTCTTTAACAATACAACCCCATAAACATTTATATGGGTTTTCTTGACTTTTAAATGTTCAAAGGGCATTATGGAAATAAGTAATTTGTTTAAAAATATTATGAATAAAATCACAGGAAATAAAGTTGTTAGGATAGTAGTGATAGTCCTATTACTATTAATTGTAGCTTATTTATTTTATTCTGTTTTATAAATAATTATGGCAATTCCAAAACTAAAACAACTAGCAAATTCTAGTCCTCAGGTAAAGAAAATCCTAACCTTCGTTTTTGGTGGGATTATCGTAATTTTGTTAGCAGCACTTGGCCTTGAATCTACAAATAATGATTGGGATATCGGAAAACTTTTAAAAGGTGAATCTTGGGATAGCGCAAAAGTAATGCGTGATATTAATGGAAATGTCGTTGAAAGTGGTGGAAAGTACACCGACGAATATAATTGCGAAGATTTCCAAACTAAAGATCAGGCTCAAACATTTTTCAAAAATGCAGGTGGCCCCAGCCAGGATACAAACGGCCTAGACGGCGATAACGATGGCGAAGCCTGCGAGGCCTTACCAATCGGCAACTAACGCTGGAAAATCATTTCGAAAATTAACTAAGGGAAAAATTCTTCCGTATCCGATAATATTACTTTATTTGGGCCAACCTCGTTGATCCTATTGTCTCTAGTTATATACACCGAATAGGGGTTGTTATTTAGCACAAACATATTGTATAAATCCTTTGATAGTCTTAATTCGGATTCATTGAAATCCATTTGTTCCTCAATTAGATCTGAATTCTCACTGCAGCTTTCACTGTTACATTTCAGTAAAAATGCTTCGGATTTTTTCGAGCTTAAACTTGATAAGTCAATTTTAAATTTTTGGTGTTTTCCATTGATATTGTTTTTTACATAGAAGACAAAATCTTTTGGCACTGATCTTGCTCCGGGATTGTAATCAAAGGCCAAAAGGCCAATCTCACTTTGGGTTCGGTCATCAATTTTAACTACGGGAGTAGATGTTCCTAGGGCTAAATCTAAAAAGCCCATTTTTGAATCAACTATTAGCCTTGAATCCAACATAAAATTTATCGGATTATTAATAACGGCTCTGTAGTTTGTAACGAAGAATAATAGCCTGGCTTTGGGGCTGTCGTATGGCGTAAACAAGCAAAGAAAGGAGAAGAAGGCCGAATAAGCGATCATCAAAACCGATAGAATCTGGACCCTTTTTACGAACTTTTTCTTAATTGAACTAAAAAAGTAATCAAGCCCGAAAATCATAAACGGAGCATTCATAATCATAAATCTGGCTCCAAAACTACCGCCTCCGTGCCATGCAGGCCAGAATGAATACATAATGCAGGTTAGTAATACCGTCGCGAGTGAAATGTTATCAATAAACAACATCTTTCTATGTTTGATTTTCAAAAAATAGCCAATAAAAGCCAAGATAAATATTGGCGACCAGATAAACCATCCTCTTCCAGGATGAAAGAATAACGGAATAATATTTGAACTCGTGTAGTTAAAAGTTTCGCCACGGATTTCATTGTAGCCAGACGTTATTAACGATCCGTAGGATACGTAGTTGTAAGCAAAAACCAAGGCTATAAAAGGAATGTTGGCTAAAGCGAAAGCAATCATTGGTTTAACTTTCTTTTTTGTCATTAACCATGCAAATGTTAAAGCAGAAGGTATTGCGAAAAATGGTCGTACGCTAAAACCAAAACTTACCGAAATTCCTGCTACTATAAGGTTTTTAATGTCCTTAGTCATGGAATACTGCAAAATGTTGTATAAAAATATTATAGCCGATGAAAACTCGTAAATATGCGTGTAGTAGGGTCTTATAAAAATATAGTTTGTAATAAAAGAAGACAAAACTACAGCGGAAATCAGTAAAAGCTGTTTGGATTTGTTTTGTGTTAATAATTTTGCGAGCTTGTAGAGATAATAAAAAGAAGCCGTTGCAAAAACAACGCTGGTAAGTATCATCGAGATCCCGTCACTTAGGGAGTGTCCGCTATAACTTTCAAAGTAATCGTTGTATTGATTAACTGAATCGTTAGAAACAGCCTTTGAAATCATTAGTCCCGGGACTAAAGCAAAAGCGGTTCCCGGTGAACAGACGTCTTTGTAAACATTGTCAGTGTAAACAATTACATGGCCTTTGTAGTCGTAATAATCGGGCTTTGTGTCGCTAATAAAGTTCCCTTTATCAACGATTGAGCGGGCAATATGGTAATAACAGTAACCATCCGAAACAACTACAGGAGAGGAGAATAAGACAAAAGAGCCGAAATATATTATTAATAAAAAGACAAGTAATTTCTTCATAATGAACATTCTAATGCAATTATTTATGGGTGTACACCGTTTAATACGTATATTGTATATTAGTTTTTAACACCACTTTAATGGCCAAAAGCGAAATCCAACCACCTAAAAAAGTTTCCCCTTCAACAACAGCGCTCTTTATTCAGTATTTGATCGCAATAATATTTTTTACAGTGATTATCGGAATTTTTAGTATGGTTATGATTGGGGTTGTAAATTTTAGGAATGAGATATCAAGCGAAAACTACAAAGAAGTGTCCGAAATATATAATGGCCCATTGAAGCAGAGTTCTCCGGTTTTAAGAGAAATTGATTCTTCAGACAGTTTTTACATCAGCAATAAACTAAATCCCGACATCATTAAAAAATCTTTAGACAATACTTTTTTAAAATCCACGGATGCCAAAGTGGTTTTAACTACGGATTATGTTAAAAAGGGATTGGTTTTTCAGCCTAGCTATAAGACTTCGTTTAATGGAAGATTTGTGCTTGAAAATACAAGCGAATCCGAATCATTTGTGAAGTTTGAATTCCCATTGCCATCAAATTTTGGGGTTGGAGAAATTTCAAATGCCAAACTAATTGTTGATGGTAAATTAATTTCAGATGCTAAATCTACGAGTTCAAATACAAACCCTAACACTTATACGTATATCGAAGAAACCACAAACGTCCTTTTATGGACCGGTAAAGTTGAACCCAAAAAAGAATTTACTGTAGAGGTAAGCTACGATACAGTAGGGCTTTCATACTTTCAATACGATGGAATCGAGAACTCGAAAAGATCTCAAGATTTTAAATTCGACTTAACAATCAACGGAACCCGAGCCTATAACGTAGTAAACGGTTTATCCGTGAGTGAAAGAAACTTTGGTGATAACTTAGTACAGCTTTTATGGGACAAAAAGGATTTGTATTCTAAACCTATGATCAACGTGAGTATTGGTGACAAGCTAAACCCAGCAGAACAAGTTTCCAGAGTATATTTTATAATGACCCCAATATATTTTGTCTTTATTTCAATCCTTTCATTTTTAGCCTATAAATTCGCAAAAAAATTATCAATTTTTGATATTGGTTTGATCTCAGTTTTATACACCGTCTTCTTCCCTTTAATGCATTACATTTCAGGCTTTACCATTGACCCAACAATGGAAATATTCTCATCAATATCAAATGTCGGATTCTTTTCAATGCCCCTTTATCTCTCATTTTTGATCGCCTGGTTAATAGTCGGGGGCCTAATGTATTACTTAATTGGCAAAATAACCGATTTCAAGTTCTCAAGAAAAATTGGAATCCCCATGCTTATTTTATTCCTCGGATTCTTCCCTCTAGTTGTTACAATCCCGGAATATTCAGTGTTACTTTTGTTAATTGGGGTTGTTGCATTAATTGCAATTGCTATTCAAACTAGAATAAAATTAATGAAGGATTAAACCGCTTTATATGCGCCCGTAGGGGTGATATAATATGTATATATGGAACCACAGACTTTTTAAAAAAAACGAAATTATATTTCCGGTTGTATTTCAATTTCCGGCCCTAGTGCTGTTGGGAAATCTTCAACTTCTTTCGCGGTATCCAAAGAGTTAAAAATGAATTGGTATGATTTGGATGATCAAATCTGTATCAATACCGGATTATCAACTACTAAAGAGGTTATTGCTCTTTTTGGACATACTAAGTTTAAACAGATTCAAAATGAAG
>CAZLRZ010000016.1:0-16240 GCA_964562165.1 uncultured Candidatus Saccharibacteria bacterium | reverse complement strand
TTACGCATATTATTAATGATTTTTTTGCTCAAACTCCAGAAATTAAATTTAAAATCGAAGCGGTAAAAGGTTATGATCTCCCCAAAAATGCCGATTCCAATGCTTTATACATTCTGTCTTCAGTTTCGGGGAACACCGAAGAAGTAATCTCTTGCTTTGATCAAGTTGATTCAAGAGGATATAAATGTTTTGTAATCACAGCAGGGGGCGAACTATTGCAAAGAGCGAAAGCAAAGAACATCCCTACGCTTCTGATCCCTTTAGAAACTCAGCCCAGACTTTTAACAGGATATATGATAGCCGGCTTTTTGAAAGTTTTAATGAATAGCGAATTATTACAACTTAATTTTGATTCACTGATAAACACTTTTCACAAACTTGATGACAATCTAGACGAACAATTCGCAAAAGACTTAGCCACAGAACTCGTAAACAAAGTCCCAGTAATCATTGGCAGCGAAAACAATGCCTCTGCCGCAATGTTTACCAAAATCAAATTCAATGAAAACGCAAAAATCCCAAGCTATTGGAACGTTTTCCCCGAAATTAACCACAACGAAATGGTCGGCTACACTCAATTATTAATGCCCGTCCACTTCATCATCTTAAAAAGCCAATTCAGCCACCAAAGAATCCACAAAAGAATTTCGATCTTCAAAACCTTAATGGAATCCAAAGGTGCAAAAGTAACAATCGTCGAACTAAAGGGGGATTCCGTATCTGCAGAAATTATCAATATGCATTATCTAGCCGATCACATCTCCTACTTTTTAGCCAACAATTACAATATTGACCCCGAACCGGTAGTTATGGTTGAGGAGTTTAAGGCTATGCTGAATAAATAGGCGTTTTATTGGCCGGGTTGATAGTACTTACACTCATCGGTTCCGGCATGACTACAACTTAAGCAAGAGCCTGCTGCAGTAATAATTACGTTCAAATAGTGGTCAGTTCTGCCCTTAATACTTTCTCCGTTTTTTAACAAACAATCACAGGGGGGGGGAAATTACATGTTTGATCGGTTTCGCCCTTCTGACATCTACACTCTTTATTACTCCACCAGATTCTGGTTTTTGACTCAATGTAACCGTGTGTAAACAGTTACTATTAATGTCAAAGCCAGTAACGGTAAAAATTGAGTCGCAAATTTTTGGCATTGGTCTTTTAAAACAAATTATTTATGGTTCTTTATTTTTTTGAGCTATATAATAAATATCGCAATCACCACTAGCCCCTATATCACAGTTCCTACAGGTCTCTGATACAATTACTGTTCCTTCCCATCTGTTTTTAGTTATAATAGCAGTAGAACTTAAATCCAGAAGACAATCTAGTGGAGTTCCAACTATTACTGGGTCAGTTCTTTCTTCGGGCTTGTCTGGGTTCGCCTCCGAACGAAAATGAACTTCTCTTACATCACCTTTTTGCCAAGTTCTATAAACACTAAATATTCCTTTAGAAATCATTTAAAATTATATAAAATTTTATTAAAGACTTAACGGCCTTTAGAACTATTTAAAGATCATCCCATGAACCACTTGCTCCATCATCTGGCAAGTAAGCATCGCAATCACAATGTCTCAAGTTACAATTTTCACATACTGGTGATGCTACTATTTTATCCACCCATTTGAAGTGGCTCGCAATTGAGCCTTATCCCATTGCTTTAAAAGGCAATTATCTGGTACATCCACAGGTTTAAAATAATCAGACCCAATATCCTTAGGAAAGTAAACTACAGTTTGGCCAATTATAATGGCTCTACTTTGAACCTCTTCCATATTTGAGCCATCTCCGTCGATACTTCCCATAATTTATAAATTTAAAAAATATCTAATTAAGACTTATAAAATTTATGGTTCTTTATTAATTTGAAGGTTATTAGAATCAGCATAATCTGGTTTATATTCAGAGCAACCTAATGCTAATTGACACCCTTCACAAACTTCAGATGCAACTATAACCCAAAGGGCTGGATACTCACGACTAAAACTAGTTCCCTTTACACATTTTAATGTTACTTCATTCCCTTGACGCAAAACACATCCGTTTGCAGGATAAATCGATTTATATTGCCCAGACTGCTCCTTTTCTAAAACGACCTGTTTTAGATTACCAGAAGGCATTGATGCAAGAACAGTAGTGTCAACAGAATCACCAACTTTATAATCCATGATAAATTATTCTTAAAAATTTATATGCAGTAATCAAAAGCTTGGTTAACTTATTTCCTTAATTTGCTGAAAGGGTTTTTGTTTTCAGTTTTTTTCGGCTTTTGATTCTGTGGGAGCAGTATGCTGAATTATATCACACAGCTTAATGTTTTAGGACCTTAGTAGTCAGGCTTATAGTTTGGGCAAACTAATGAGGATGAACAAGCTAAACAGGCTCCTGCACTTTTAATAAAGACTTGGCCACGTTCTTGATACCATCCTTCTAGATTACATCCGGTGATTAATCCACATCCTTCGGGGGTTTAAATATCCATTTGTTTGGGATTAGCCCCTTTGTTTTTAGGTAAAGTGTTCCCAAGAGCATCAAATAAGGTATTAACTTGTAATGTTACTATTGTAAACCCTTCTTCTCTCTCCGTTTCTACTACCGAGAAATTTGCTTTTGGCATTTAAATTTTTTAATGATTATTACTCTATGCAGCAGTCAACAGCTTTTTTGACTAAGTCACCTAATTTGCTGAAAAGATTTTTACTCTCTGTTTTTTCAGGTGTTTTTAAATTAGATTCGGCTTTTGATGCTGTGGGAGCAGTATCCTTGACCATATCGTGTTTATTTAGGGCATCCTCCGGAATCTTTTTAACATCAGAAACATCGATGAGATTTAGGTTTAGACCCCAGAATAGTGAATAGAGTTCGTATGAGTTTTTGAAGATCTGTTCGGCTTCTTCTTTTTTGCCTTGAGATTGTAGCTTGGTGCCATATTCCATAACACGCATACTGGCGGCTAGTAAATGTTTTGAGATGCACCATACTTCACCTTCGAAATCTTTGATAATTCTTTTTAAAAGAGTTTTGCGCATTTCGCGAACCTGCATTAGCAATTCATAGTATTGGCTATTTCCGGTTTTTGCTCCGGTAAAAAAGAAATGCTCTTCCATGCTGACTAGGTTCATTATTGCAATACTTAGATCTTCGTCGGCTGAAAGATCTTTTAAATTGTCCTTTTTCATGTCTAGGGCTTTTTTGATGAACTCATCTATCTTGTCTGTTTTGATTGTTTTATCTGACATTTTAATAAACGATAAAATATGAAATTAAACTTAAAAGAATTAAAGTTGTTATTGGAATAACGACTTTTTGAAAAGGAAATAACACTTTCCCGCCAAATTTTGCTGAAAGTTTGCTACTGATGAACATTCCTAACATGAATCCAATTGTGCCGACGGTCATTCCGAAGGCAACTTTATCCATTCCCCAAAGCTTGTTATAGGCGCTACCTATTGTTCCGCTCGTGATAAAAGGAATTACAACTAATCCGTAAAACAAAAGGAAGGTTACAATTTTATAGAATTTAAAATTCCATTTTCGTTTTTTTAACCAATCAATTGTCCATAAAGAAACCGAAAGTAAAAGACCGCCTATCCAGAGGCCGGAAATAAAATCATCAATTCCTAAATATTTAGCAAAGCCAAGACCGGCTCCAACGGCAATTGTGCAGACCGGACAAAAAGCTTTTGCCTTAACTACAAGTAGAAAAGGCATAATTAATGAGGTTATTCCAACAACTATTAAGCTTTTATTAAAATCGATTTTCTTCTTTTCTTTTTTCCCTTGAATTACATATCCAAAAACTACTAATCCAATCATCACTAGGCTCATGCCCCCAATGAAGATCAATGTGTTTTTTCGTGCTTCTTCAACAGGGACACCGGGGTTGGCAACAGGTAATACTCTATATTCTGTGTTTTTTAGTGTATCAACCAAAGCCAAAACGTCTCCTTCAGTATTTAATTTGGTAAGGAAGCCTTTGATTTCGGCCATTCCTGAAACGCATACATCGTCTATGATTAGTATTGGCAACTTTGCAGATTCGACTGTTAAATTGCATTTGGTTAAATTCTTAGCAAATAATGCAGGCGCAGCATTTGTTTCTCGGACTTCAACTCTTAATACTTCTCTTTTATCTGGATTTCGATAATCGTCTTCGATTTGTAAACATTCTGGGCAATCTCCGGAGTAAAAAATATAACCTCTAAACTTAAGTGCAGAAGCGGATGATGTAAGGATAAAAAACAAACAAACAAAAGAAAAAATTAATTTTTTCATATGAGTTTTACAAAGTATTTCTAATTTTATCACAAATGTTTTATTTCTATTAAGTTCTTGATGGTATAATCGAACTATGATAAAGACAGCCTTACAAATAAAAACGATTGGCGCCATCCTTAAAGACAAAAGGGTTGAACTGAAGCTTGAAATAAAGCAAATCTCTGAAATTATTAAAATCCGCGCCGATTATTTAATTGCTCTTGAAGAAGGTAACTACAAAATTTTTCCCTCCGAAGTTTACCTTAAAGGATTTTTAAAAAATTACGCAAAATATCTTGGGGTTGGCACAGATAAAGCTCTCGCCTTATACAGAAGAGAAAACGAAAAGAAAGAGTCCCCAAACATTATGACGAATATTGAAAGCAAGAATGCAGGCAGAAAACCCTTTATGCTTACTCCTAATAAGGTCATCACTTTGATTGCTGCAGCAGCAATTTTTGTAATTGTTGTATATTTAGCAGGATATGCAGGTAAGGTTTTAAAGAAACCTGATCTTAAACTTACTTCCCCCGTTGCGTTTAGCGAAGAAGGTTCTGTGAACTACAAAACCGATGCAAACTTTATTGAACTTGCAGGCACTACTGAAATTGGATCAAAACTTACCATTAACGGAACAGAATTAAAATTAAATAATTTTGAAAAATTTAATAAGGAATTTCCCCTATTAGATGGCCCGAATTCTTTTGTGTTGGCATCCGAAAGTCAATTTGGAAGGATAAAAACCATCACCTTAAATATTCAAAAAGAAGCCTCTGCAATTATTACTCCAACTCCAGCCAATATTGTAAAACAAATGGATTTATCAATAGAAATTGTTGACAAAGATACCCAATTAACTGTATTTATAGATGACGAAAAGAGAACGGAACGTTTATACAAGGTGGGTTCAACCTTAGAATTTACCGCAGTAAAGAAAATTGAAGTCAGATGTTCAAAACAGACTTCTTTGAAAGTAAAAATTAACGAAGCCGTTCAATCCGTTGATTCTGTAATATCAACCTGGGAATTAATTGATGGAGTAGTTACAAAAAAATAATGTTCAATAACCTAACAAAAAAAGAAAAAGAGATCCTTGAATATATAACCATAGCGAGCCAGATGCATGGGTTCCCCCCTTCCTTGAAAGAAATAATGTCGCACTTTAAATTAAGGGCGATTTCAACCGTGCACGAACATATCCAAAACTTAAAAAAGAAAGGTTATATCATTAAAGAAAAAGGCGTCTCGAGGAACATTAAAATCGTAAACTTGGAACTTGGGGATCATAATTTTATTGAGGTTCCGATTATCTTTGATCTAAATTCAAATTCAAATTTAACTAAAATTGGAGTATTAAAAACCATCTTTGTCCATAAAACCAATTTAAAAGGAAAAGGAAAATACACAGCCATTAGGGTTGGTTCTACTAACTATACCGAAGCCGGAATAAATCAAAACGACATTCTAATAATCAAAGAAGCAAGCCAATTGGCTTTCAACACAAAGGCAATAGTTTCGGTCGGGGAGAAAATTTGTATAGGTGAAATAATTGAGAGTAAACAATTGCCAGTTTTCAAAAAATACGAAAAGGGCTCTGCTATTGTGATTAACTACGAAATTAAAGGGCAAATAATTGCTCTAATTCGACCCTTTTGACCAATATTTCCATTTGAATTTTTTAGGGACATCATCAAACCCTCCCTTGTTAAAGGGATTGCATCGAATTACTCTGATTGTTCCTAGAATTCCTCCTTTGATTAATCCGAATTTTTCTATTGCTTGATATGTAAATTCCGAACAACTTGGATAAAATCGGCATGCCCTTACTACTTCGGGTTTTGCCCAAAAGCTATGATCAAACGAGAATAGTTTTTGATATATTCTGATTAAGAAAAGTACAATATTTTTAGGTATAGAAAGGATTTTCGACATAATTTACATTTTTATGATAAAACGCTTGCAATCTTGTCCACATTTTTGTATCTTATTGTGTATAAGAATCCTCCACAAAAATAATGGACCTTTTAAGGTAAAGCTATTTTCGTCTAGCCCGTAGATTCTTGTTGCCTAATTATATCTTAAAATCTCATAAAAATGGATATTGATGCAATTTGGAAAGTCACTCTAGCTCAAATCGAAGTTAAATTAGATTCCTCTGCTCAATATAAAACTTGGTTTAAAGATACAAAATTAGTTGAGATCACAGGCGGAAAAGCAGCAATTGGAGTGAAAAATTCTTATGCACTAGATTGGCTCCACGATCATCATCATCAACTTATTCGCGAAACAATTTCTTATGTTTATGGAAAACCCTTAGAGCCATTTTATATTATTGATAAATCCTTAGTTAATAACCCTACTCCAAAAATTGATAATGCTGATGTCGAAAAGACTTCTCCTATGATTGGTTACATAGCAAATGATGGAAAAAACCCAAATCTATTACTTAGTTTAAGAAGATCAAACCTCAAAGAAGATTTCAGTTTTGGGACATACATCGTAGGTGGCTCTAATAAAATGGCTCATGCAGCAGCCCTTGGTGTCGCCAAAAAACCGGGCGAAATGTACAACCCTCTATTCATTTATGGCAGAACAGGAGTTGGAAAAACTCATTTAGGGCAGGCCGTTGCAAGGCAGATTCTTGAAGATAACTATACAAAGAAGATTCTATACATTCCTTCGGAAGGATTCTTGAATGATATGGTCAAATCGATAAAATCAGGTAAGAACCTTGAGTTTCGAGCAAAATACAGAAGTCTTGACCTCTTAATCATCGACGACATCCAATTTATTTCTAAATGGCAAGAAACCCAGAATGAGTTTTTTAACACGTTTAACGTACTCCACAACGACAAAAAACAGGTCATTTTAATATCGGACAGACCCCCTCATGAGATCTCCGGAATCGAAGAAAGATTACGTTCCAGGTTCCAAGGAGGCATTACAGTTGATGTCGGAAACCCCGATTACGAAATGCGTTTGGCGATAATTCAGAAAAAAGCTAATAAGCTGGGATTAATTATTAACCCCAAAGTTTTAGAGTATATTGCAAAATTAGTGGAAGACAATGTTAGAGAATTAGAAGGCGCCTTGCAGAAAGTATCCCTATACCAATCTATGTTTGGGCCAGATATAACTTACGAAGAAGTTGAGAAAATGTTAGGGAGAGATAAAAAAAGCAGAAGAATGAAAGTAAAAGTCCCAATGATTTTAAAACAGATAGCAAAAGAATTTAACATTAGTGTAAAAGATCTAAAAAGCCAATCCAGAACTTCAGATTTTGCTTTTGCCAGACAAGTTGCTATGTTCATTCTTAGGGAGGACTTTGGCTTTAATTTAGATAAAGTCGCAGAATATCTAGATCGAAAAGATCACACAACTGTTATGCACGCTGTAAATAAGATCAAAAGCAAATTAATGATTGATGAAGGTTTTAAGATTCAAATGGATCAATTAAGAGATAATATTTTAAGAGATAATGATTTTTAAAGATTTGTCCCCAAAATGAATAGACAAAACGAGCAAGACAATACCCTTTTAAAATCACTAAAAACGTTATTAGACAAGGCTTTGTCTTATCCAGAGAATTACCCACAAGTAGCAAATTTCGAAATATTCTTGAGCAGAATAGTAATGTTTGTTTTTTCAAAAAAACTTATCCCTAACTTTCCCACCAGATTTTTGAAGAAGTTTGATAATGTAGGTATATATTTCAAGAAGATTATCCACTTATCAACACCCTATACTTATACTAATTCTGTTTATTTATATATAATATAATATTATTACGAACAAAAAATGAAGATATCTGTACTCCAAGAAAACCTCGCAAAGTCTTTACTGTACGTTAATCGAGCAGTGTCGGTAAGACCAAATATACCAGTTTTAGCAAATGTCCTTATTGAGGCTGACAAGGGCAAGATAAAACTCTCGGCTACCAATCTGGAAGTGGGAATTGCAACGTGGATAGGTGCAGAGGTTGCAGAACCAGGAAAAATTACAGTGTCCGCTAAACTTCTTTCAGAATTTATCAATTCATTGAAGAAGGGAAAAGTTGACATGTATATTCAAGACCAAATGTTTGAGATTAACTTTGTGGATAACACTGCACAGTTCTTTATAATACCAGCAGATGACTTTCCCAAGGTTCCTCAGGCCGAAGGTGATGTCCTGCTTGAAATAAATGGATTTGAATTTGCAGATGCAATAGCAAAAACTTCATTTTCTGCAGGTTTAGATGAGTCCCGCCCTGTTCTAACAGGTGTTTTGATGGTTGCCAAGGAAAAACTCCTTACATTAGTTGGTGTTGATGGCTTTAGATTATCAAGAAAAAGCATTGATCTTAACAAGGTTCTAAAACAAGATGAATTTAAAGAGATAGTCCCTGCCAAAAGTTTAATTGAAATTGAAAAGTTAATTCGAGAAGTTGGCGACGAAAAAACTATGGTTCAGGTTTATTATCTTGGAGCTAAGAATCAGCTTTTATTCAAAATTGGCGACATTGAGTTTTCGACAAGGCTTATTGAAGGTGAATTCCCTGACTATGAAAAAATCATTCCAAACGAAAGAATCGTTAAATTCACGGTAAACCGTGAAGAAATGGTCAATATTATTAAAATAGCTTCAATATTTGCCAGAAACGTTATTGGAAATAAAACCAGATTTAAAATTGATCCTGAAAACAAAAAGCTTAGCTTGTCAGCAAGTGTAATTGATGTTGGTAAAAATGAAAGTAAACTTGATCTAATTGAAGCCAGTGGAGATGAATTTGAAACAGGCTACAATATAAAATTCCTAAACGATATGATAAATGCTATCAAATCTAAAGAAATTAATTTTGAAAGCAAAGGTCCTCAATCGCCCGGGGTATTTTTGGATCCTGACGATAAGAACTACATCCACATAATTATGCCTATGAGATTAGAGTAATGAAAAAATATTTAGTAATACTTTTCTTTTTTCTACTAAATTCTTTTTGGGTAATACAAGATAATACTCTTCCTGCAATTGGCGACGACGCAAGGTGGTTAAGTGAAACTGCAAATTTAACTCAAACAGTTCAATCTGGAAATTCTGCGGCTGTTTTTGATAAATGGCAGAATATGTTTATCAAAGATACTAATAGCTTCCCAAGGACTCCTCTGTTTACTGCAATGTCTGTTCCAAGTTTTTTAATTTTCGGAATTAATGAAAACGTTGCAGTAATTACTAATGTTTTTGTATTGGCAATAACGTCATTGTTATTGGCTTTCTTTGTTGAAGAGCTTTTTAAGAACAATTCTGGCAGGACTAAAATCAGCTTGATTTCGATTTTGATCTTCAACTTAATGGCCGGAACATATGGCCTATCTAGGCTATATATGTCCGAAATACTTCAAACTGCTTTTGTTATTTTGATTTCTTTAATCTATTTAAAGTGTAAAGACAAATTCTCATACAGAAGCTATTTTGTTTTAGGGCTTTTATGGGGAATGGCCTTTCTATTAAGGTTCTTAATGCCAATGTATTTAGTTGTCCCTACATATTTTTTCTTGAAGTGGCAATTAAATCAGAAGAAAAAATTCTACCAATACGCACTTGCAGTTTTGATTTTCGTAGTTCCCTTTTTGTTAACTACATTGAGTTGGTATGGTCAAAACTTAAATACTTACATTGAATTTACAAAATACACCTCTTCAGGTGAATTAGCAGAGATTACCTCTCTTGGCCCTGTATATTCCCCCGAAACTTGGTTTAAGTTTTGGAAAGTAATATGTCTTTGGCACTTTGGATTGCCTATCCTTGCTTTAGCTGGTGTAAGTTTAATTATTAATTTCTACAAAACTTCAAAAATCAAACTGTTATTTGCTTTTAAGGAATTAAACTTTTTAATTTTGTCTTTTCTACCTGCTTTTCTACTCACAACTTTTAGCGTAAATAAAACTGCAAGGTACTTCTACCCTGTAGAATTTTTCGTTGTTGTGCTCATTGCCTACCTTGTTTATCAAGTATGGGCAAACAAATCAAAGGTGTACAAATTAATTGTACTATTTTTGTTTGCCTTCTCGTTCTATCCATTTTTGAATTCAATCATTACTGTTTTGCCAACTATTCCTTACACAAATTTTATGTACAGTAGTGGTGAATATCAGATTGTAGACAGTGATGAAGTTAAATATTCATTCATAGTTGAGGAACTGAAAAAATATCCTTACGAACAAAAAGATGAAGTCTATTTAATAGCCGAAACTCCAGAGGTGAATGACGCACAGATCTTATGGTATGCCTTCCAAAAAGGCGAAAATATTAAGACTATTGGTGAGTTCTCTCTTTACACTACAGCTCTTGAAGGTAAAGCAAAGGTCGATAAGGCCGATTTAGTAATCCTACATACAGGTTTAGTTTTTGATGAAAAATATATGTCTAAGTATTTGGAAATGATAAATTACGTTAAGGGCAACCCTGCATTTGAACTGGTTTCTAATAAAGAATATATTGATTCCAGTTCAATTTTGATTTTTAAAAGAAAATAAATGGACAACAATATCGAGGTCAAATATGTTAATAAAGAAAACAAAGACGAGTGGAATTCTTTTGTTGATAACTCAAGATGGGGTGATATTTTGCAGTTTTGGGAATGGGGCGATACTAAAGCAAGCGAAAAATGGACTCCTAAAAGACTCGGTGTTTACAAAGATGGAGCTTTGATTTTAGCTGCTCAATGTTTGATAAAAGAGGCCGGAGTTTTAGGTAAATATATATATATTCCACATGGTCCTGTCTTCCAAACTGTTAATGGTTTAAAAGAAGGTATTGGTCCATTAAAAAAAGCTTTAATAGAACTAGCGGAACAAGAGGAAGCTTTTGCAATCGAAATTGAACCCAAAATCGGTGAATTACCCGAGGATCTACTTGAATCCCCCATTGTTTCTGAGAACCTTCAATACTTAATTGATCCCGCTGTATTCAAATTGTTTGAATCTCATGGCTTCAAAAAGACGAAAAGAAATATGCAGCCTAAATACAAGCTGTATTACGATTTGGATAAAACCGAAGAAGAGCTTTTAGAATTAATGAAAAAGAACACTAGATATAACATCAAGCTTGCAGCTAAAAAAGGCGTTAAAGTTGTTGAATACCCTTTAAACGATCCTAAAATCGATCAAAAGCTTGTTCAGTTTTACGATTTGCTTTTAATTACTCAAGATAGAGCCAAAGGTTACCCAATACGTTCTTTTGACTATTTCAAAACTTTTATTAATAGTTTTAAAGGGTTAGACAATGTTTCGCTTTTTGAAGCCAGCTTTGAAGGTAAGACCATTGCCATCAATATTAGTCAGAGAACAAAATATTGGTCTTCGTCATTCTACGCTGCATCCAATAGGCTCTTCCCTGAAGTAAAAGCTGCTTACCTTTTAAGATGGAAATCTATTTTAAGAGCAAAAGAAGTCGGCTCAAAACTTTATGATTTTTGGGGAATTGTCCCCGGATCAGACCAGCACAAAGGCTATTCCGACAACAAAATGAGCTTTAACGGAGTTAGAATCGACACCTATGGTCTATTAAGTCTCCCACTTTCCCCTTCAAGATACTTTATCTGGGATAAACTTTTGCCATTGCGATCAAAATTCGGTAGATTAAAAGTGTAATATTCTCAAATAAATACTTTATGGAGACTTTAAACAGGTATAAATCATACATTCTGTTCGCTTTTACGTTAATTTTGTCTTTAGTAATAATTAGTTTTATTGCTTTTCGCTTTATTAGCTTTCAAAACAGTCGAGAGGCCGATTTAAATATTGAAAATATCAAGTCGAATGAATCGAATGAAGTTGTCACCCCTACTCTAGAAGTCACTGAAGCTCCGGGATTTGAACTATCTATTGGTAATAAAATTGCAGGCACCGAAGAAACCATCGAAATCTTTTCGACAAATACGGTAGCTCAAGATCAAGTCGAAATCGTTAGACTATTCATCGAAAATGGGCAAGTTTTAGAAGTTACGTCACCTTTAGTAGCCTTCCCCGCTTGTCTAAATGAAAAAATGTTCACCATGGACAAAGTTTGTCTCGATGTTACAAAGTTTACCCCAATGAATGTAAACGAATTAGTCGCAGTTGTAAAAATCCGATGGGATGAACATCTAGAAGGTAAAATCTGGAGAGAAAAAGAGGCAGGGATCTACGTAAACGAAGAAGTTTTGGGACAAAACACGATTAACCAAACTGAAGAAACAGCAAAACCATTAATAACAGATAACACAATCCCATCAAATTACGAAAAGTATAGCTATGTAAATACATACGAACAAATTGCTCTATTGGCTGGGGTTGTAATAGTGACCTTACTAGTGGTAATTTTCTTTGAGAAAAGTCAAAAAGGGAAAAAGGTTTTTAAAGCCTTTAGGGTTATAGTTATTATAAACCTTTTAGTCTTTACAGTTTATATCGGTAATTTTATTAATCAAAATTATATTGCCCCCGAAAGTATTAAAGCGGATATCCCAACAATCGATGTTGATGATTTAGTACAGCCTGTACTTGATATACGCATAACAAATGTTTTTGGCCCTCGCGCCTACCCTCACTGCTCAGCATATAAACTAGGTTCTTTTTGTCATACAGGTATTGATTTAGGAGGCAAAGATGGAGTTGGGCTAACTGTTTTTAGTGCCGGCCCAGGCATCGTAATTGCTACACAATATGGCTGGAACGACGGATATGGGAATAATATTGTAATTCAACATAATACAAATCAAGGGCCTCGCTACACTCGATACTGTCATTTAGCAAGTATTTATATAAATCAAGGGGACAGTGTAAATGAAAACACAGAAATAGGTTTAATGGGGACAACAGGTAATTCAACTGGAATACATTTACATTTTGAATTGTTAAACCACTTTAGTTATGCTGCCAGTTCCTTTGAAGATCCCACAGCAATTGTTCATAGGGTTAGGGGGTCCAACCCGCCTGGTGATGACGAAGCAGCCTGTGGAGAGCATTGTAATATCGATGATGATTGTGTCAAAGGTAGCAATGTAAAAGAAGTGGAATGTGATCAAAAGGAAAATACAGCTAATAACAAATGTATTATCCTTGAATGTAAGGCTGGTTACTCTGTTGATGGCTGTACCTGCAAAGTAGCTACCATAACACCGACCAGCACTCTTCCTCCATCATTTACGCCAACACCTAGTTCAACATTTACGCCAACGCCTAGTCCAATCCCTGGTATTGTCTGTGGGCCGATGGATTCTGATGGAAATGATCAAATTGATATAAAAGATCTGGTCAACTTTGTTGTTAAATATAGAAAGAGATGTAGTGATAACTATACGGATACTAAATATGGTCCGTTAGATGCTAATAAAGACGGAACGACTAATGTTTATGACATCCAAAAATTCAAATCTTATTACAATAAAGGAAAGGTTCTGTAAAACCTTGTATTTGCTTTAACAAATCATAAATAATATTATTAATTGTATTAACTTTTCTAGAATGTTCAAAAAACTTTCCGTTGCAATTATTTTAATTGCTCTTTTATCCATAAACGTCACTCAAATAAGTGCTGTTAGCCTTAATCCTTCTGGTGGAAATAAAAATCAGGGGGCTTTAGAAACGATCAAAATCATTGCCAATCCAGCAAGTACCACGGATGTTGTCGTTAGACTAAATCTTCATTTTGAAAATGCGACAGTTGTTGATTTTACAAGCACCCTAAATGCTTTTGGAACCTGTTTCCCTTCCGGATCAACTTTTACAAGTACAGATGTTTGTGTTGATTTGGCGAAATTGTCAGGATCATACATACAAAACAATGAGGAAATCGGATCCGTCCGAGTTAGATGGGGAAACGCAGGCACTGCAACTATTACAAAAATGTCAGGCACAGGATACTACAACACTACTACCTTAGCTGAATCTTTAGGGGTAGCTGGAACCTATGTTGTTGGATATGTCCCAAACACCGCACTAGAACTCCCTATTGATAGCAGGATAGTAATAATATTAATTGGCCTAGCTTCAATTTACGCCGGAATTAATCTTAAAAATATTAAAAACAGAAAAAATGAGGACATTCAAAATTAATAAGCCTAAAAATACTGCCAAAGTAGGGTTCAAAGGAAGTGTTTTTTTCTTTGTTGTTTCAATTTTCGTTTTTTCAATAGTCGGCCTGGCTTCGTTTTTCAAAGTTACGACATTCTTGTATTCACAAGACGTTGCTTATGCTAACAAGTTTAATACGGCAGAAACATTGTCAACACTACCTATGACCGGAACGCCTGATGATCAATTCTTCCTTATGGTTATGACTGTCATACTGGCAGTTGCTGTCACTTTTGCAATAATGCTAAAACTCAGCCGCATGAAGATTAAAGAAACTGATGAAACTAAAAAACCTAAGAAGTTTTCAATTAAAAATAATCCTGCTCTATTTATTCTTTTTTCGGCTTTAATATTAACTTTAATTTTTGGTTTAGCTTTGTTTGTAAAACAAGGGATGGAAGTTAGCACTACCCAAACCACAAATCAAAACGAAGAACTCTCTTTAGTTGACCTTGAAAACACAACAAGAACACCTGGGTCCGTTGAGTCGTTTTACTTAACAGCCAATCCAAAGACATATTCAGATACTGTTGCAATGGTTCGTTTACAATTTTCAAATGTAAAAATTTTAAATGTTGACCCCAATTATGCCCTAACAATCGGAACCTGTAACAACGGATTAATCTTCACCGATAATTCAATCTGTGCAGATGTATCTAATACCGAAAAATTCAAGTTTGGCGACAAGCTTTTCAAGGTCACTGTACAATGGGGTGATACAGCCGAATACGAAATCACATCAATGGCAGAGAATGGATACTTTAACGGAACAGAGGCAACCAAAGATGATGTTGTCCTCGCCTTTAGTCCACTTTCGTTCCTCCCCTTTACAGGAGAAGAAGAACCGGAGTCCAAAATAACTTCACAAGAATCAATCACCACCTTTGTTTTAGTTGGCGGTGGCTTTATCTTGATATTAATTCTATTAATCATATTAATCCGAACTCACCCAGTATTTAAAAAAGTTGCAGTCTTCTATTCAATCACCTTAATCGTAATACTAGGTGGATCAGCAGTGTATATCAGCAATGAATTGCAGAAGGAACAGGAAATAGTTGAGGCGGAAGCTGCAGATTGGTACAATTGCGATGATAAATATGATGAAATATGTACTGATTATAGCTTGTTTAGGTTTTGGAGAACAAGTGGCGATCCTATATCTCTTTCTAATCCTGGTAAATATAAAAGTTGTGTTAATGCAGGAACATTAGTTTGTGATGAATTAGGAACAATATGTACTACAAATAATGATCGCGACGATTTAAAATTTGATACCGATTTAGGATTTTATTGTTTTTTTGGCCAAGCAAAGTGTCAAAACTGTCCAAATTGTGAAGAAAAAAATGCTTATGGTCCACTGAGATATTTACAATGTGGTTCAGCAACAGCAACCCCTACAGCACCTGCAACAGCAACACCTACACTAACACTCTGTGAAGATAAGGACTGCTCAGATACCCAATTATGTGATACGGTTACGAACTCATGTGTATATCCTTGTCAAACAAAAAGGATTAGGGATATGGTTCCTGCTAATTTAAGTTATTATATTCAAGATAATGAAGTAATAAACGGAAAGTATTGTATAACAAAAAAAACAAGCAATAATTCAATTCATAAATATATAGTTAATTGCCAAGCAGGAGGAACAATGTCTATTTGCATAGCCGACTGTACACCCCAAGAACAAGCTGCTGATGTCTGTGGAACTGTTCCTACAGCAACAGTTACTGTAACTGGTCCAGACCCCACAACAACATATCCCCCAAATCCAACCGGTACTAATCCCCCTAATCCGACAGCAACATCAACTAATACACCCCCAGGCTCTATGCAATGCGGACAGATTGGTTGTACAGATGATGATCAATGTGAAGTTGGTCCAC
>CAZLRZ010000015.1:14017-18562 GCA_964562165.1 uncultured Candidatus Saccharibacteria bacterium | reverse complement strand
TACTGAATAACGATTATTCAAAGCTACCTGCTATTTTCTACGAAGGCGATAACCTTATTTTCAATTTAAGGCTTTCAACTGAATTATTCCTTGCTAAATCTTTATTTGCAGTTATTACTGCCCTCGTATTTATATTTGCTTTAAAAACATTTCCTGTTCATCCTTCGTCGACCTTACTATTTAGCTTTGCAGCCTCAAGTTTGCCTAGCTATATCCTTATATTTTCACGCCAAAAAATCACAAAACTTAACAAGAACTTTTTTAGTGAAGTCTTTAAATCTGCCATACCCGCAGCAATTATCCTTGCTTTAATAACCATAACTTTAAATTTCTACTTGGTTTCAATAAATACAGCACCACTTTTGCAAAACACTATTCAAGCCATTCAGCTTTTAACCGGAAGTTTAATCTTTGCACTATTTGTGATTTACCGATCAGGAAAAATTTCCAAGTTTATAGAATTGTTCGGCTGCTTTTTAATTGGAATGTTTATAGGGCTTATTCAAACCCTATTACCTGTTGATTTTAGCGGGTCAATTTTGACTGCAAGCTTAACGCTTTTAATGATTCTTTTAGCAATAGCTTTATTAGGATTTGTTCTATACAAATACATCCTTCGCGAAAGCCGAGCTAGACTACTAATTTCAATTATTGGGCCTGCTTTATTTGGAGTATTCTTAGTATTTTTTCCTTTTCAATCCTACTACCACATAACAACTCTCCCTTTAGAGAATTTAATGCATATAGGAATCATCGGAATAATATATTTCGTTTACTTCTTTATGTATAACAAATTGAGGAAAGACTAAGATTGGAGCGGGAAACGGGGCTCGAACCCGCGACCTCCAGTTTGGAAAACTGATGCTCTACCAATTGAGCTATTCCCGCACATGAATGCAGGTATATATTACTAAAATTAAAGGAAATCTACAAGACTCTTTAATTGCCGTAGAATAAATTATGATAGATTGGCTCAATTACCTTATTGTACATACCAGATTGAAAGAATTGGCCTAATCCAAAGAAAAATATTGATTTAGAGGTTTGAAAACCTGTTAAGCCATCTAGTGCTAAATAACCACCGAGAGTTGTTATAAGTACTTTTTTTAATGAAAAATTTTTTAGTATTTTCCCATCTTGTTCTTGGATTGTAAGCCCATTTCCATTGAGAATAAAATTTGTACTTCCAAGATTAAATTGCCCCGAAATTCCAAAACCGTTATTTATAGGTTTAGAAGGGTTTTCAGCATTAACCACCGAAGGCACAGAAGTATTTTCACTATTAACTTCTAAAGGGGTTGTAACATTATTCATAATTACAATTACTAATAAGACAATAGTATATCATATATACTATATATATATCAACCACTTTAAACTTAAATGGTTTAAAATGAACATCCAGTTTTTATGGAAAGATTTTCCCTGCCCAATTACCGAAATCACCCCAAAATGAAGGTGGCACGGAAAGATAACAACAAGTACCAAATAAGATTAATCCGCATGCCATAATCACACCAGCTCTTAAACAGTTTCCCCTAGCTTCCTGCAGAGGGTTTGGGACTTCTACTTTCATTTATTATTACAAAGCTAAATTTATTTCTTTTGTTTTAATTTTTTCTTTCAACTTGAGTATTATATCAGATAGCTGCAAGTCCCGAATCTCTTCGCCAGAGCGGAGTCTTAGAGAAACCACGTTCTTTTCCATCTCTTTGTTTCCAATGATGATCATGTATGGAATTTTCTCGGCCTGAGCTTTGCGGATCTTGTTTTGCATACGCTCGGCATCGAGATCCAATTCAACTCGGATATCGTTTTCAAGTAAAGATTTTTCGATTGATTTTGCATAATCAAAGTTTGATTCACCGATAGGGATGACTTTTACCTGAACGGGTGATAACCATAGTGGGAAGGCTCCGGCGAAATGCTCAATGATGATACCAATGAATCTTTCGGAGCCGACTATGGCTCTATGAATCATTACCGGAGTTTTTATTGAACCATCTTCGGCCGTATATTCTAAATTGAATCTTGAGGGCATAATCATGTCTATTTGAATCGTTGAAATTTGCCACTCACGGCCGATTGAATCTTGTGCTACAAAATCCATTTTAGGTCCATAAATTGCGGCTTCACCTTCGGCAATTGTGTAATCGTAACCTTCTTCATCGGCTAATTCTTTCATCTTCTTTTGAGTTTTTTCCCAAACAGAAGGTTCACCAAGGTACTTGCCTTTGTCATTGGCATCCCAGAAGGAAAGCCTGACCTTGTATTCTAAGCCATAAACGGATAGGGCTTCTTTGATAACGCCTGCAACGTTTTTGAATTCTTGTTTGATTTGATCTTCCGTGCAAAATGCATGGCCATCGTCTTGAGTGAAAATTCTGGATCTTAGAATACCATTTAATTCACCTGGTTTTTCATCGCGTGCAAGGTTTGAGAAGTCGGCTACTCTGTAAGGAAGGTCTTTGTAGGATCTCTGCCTTGAAGCGAAAATTTGAGTATGCTGAGGGCAATTCATAGGCTTAAAGAATAGTTCTTCATCAGAATATTGCGAAACAACACGCATCATATCATTTTTGTATTTATCATAATGCCCTGAGACTTTAAATAGCTCGGCTCGATTAATATTTGGAGTCGAAACTTCGTTGTAGCCAATCTTCTTATTTAATTCCCTTGAAAAGTTATAGACTTGAGATCTAAGAATCGTGCCTTTAGGCGTGTAAACAGGAAGGCCTGAACCAATTAGGGGTGAAAATACCAATAGATCAAGTTCTTTAGCAATTTTTTTATGATCTCTTTTTTTGGCTTCTTCAATATTATGTAAATATGTTTCAAGTTCTTCTTTCGTTTTAAAAGAAGTTCCGTATATTCTTTTTAACATTATGTTCTTTTCATCACCATGCCAATATGCGCCAGCCATTTTTAATAGTTTGAAAAACCCAATACCTTTTGTATTATCAATGTGTGGGCCTTTGCATAAGTCCACAAATTTGTTGTCGCCACTTACGTAAATTGTTAAGTCTTCGTTGTTGGATTCGATTTCTTGTAGCCATTCCATTTTGTATGGATTATCCTTAAAAAGCTTTTTAGCTTCATCTAGTGAAATGGATTTTCGAACCATTGGTTGAGCTTCTTTTTGAATTTTTTGCATTTCGGCTTCAATTTTTTCGAAATCGGCTTCGTTTATATCTAGACCGTCTTTTAATTCGAAGTCAAAATAGAAACCTTCAGCCGTTGCAGGGCCCATAGCCATAACTACCTTGTCTGCCCCGTATAGGTTATGCATGGCTTGAGTTAAAACGTGCTCTGCCGTATGCCTCATTGAGTATAATTCAAAATCAGCTTCGGTTTTTACATAGTCATGTAACTCATTCTTGAAGTCTTGGAATTTGTCTGACATTTCGATACAAATAAAAAATAATTTTAATAAAAAAAGGCCCTTAATAATTAACAATTAATTATCAAGGGCCCATATATTTATGTGCGGTTCCACCTAATTTTATAACTTTAGTTGGTATTTAGTTGTATGGTATTGATTAATTTGAGCTTTAACCTAGCTTTTGGGAAACTTTCAATTAATATTTCCCTTCCTTTGAAAAATATTATATCATAAATTTGAATAATTCAAATATAAAGAAACTGCTCCATGAGTGCAATTAAAGTACTGATGTTTGGTTGGGAATTAGCTCCTGTAATGAGTGGTGGACTTGGTGTCGTTTGTAGAAACCTTACAGATTCACTTTCATCTAAGGGCGCAGAAGTAACTTTTGTCGTCCCTAAACTTCCAATAGATATTTCACCTGATAAGTTTAAGTTGTTAAATGCTTCATCCGTTCATTTTGATCAAGCATATCTAAAGAAAATTTCAGTTGATTGCGCAATTTGTCCATATATTTCATCCACCCTGTATGATTACGAAGCAGGAAGCAAAAACTTCAATGAAAACTCAGAATTATATGGGCAAAATTTGATATTTGAAGTCGAACGATACGCTTTAGCTTCCGCTGAACTTTGTAAAAAAATAAAGACTGATATTATTCATTGTCACGACTGGATGACTGCACTTGCAGGGATTGAGGCAAAAAAAGTTTTAAATAAACCACTTATTTTTCATATACATTCAACGGAATACGACCGATCAGCTAATAATCCCAATCCTACAATTTTAAAATACGAAAAAATAGCGCTAGAAAAAGCTGATAAAATTATTGCTGTATCCAAATATACTAAGAATATGTTGATAGAAAAGTTCTCAATTAATCCCGATAAAATTAGCGTTGTTCATAATGCCGTTGATAATTCCAGTAGTACTGAAGTTTCTTCTAGCGGTTTTAAATCAAACAACGATAAAATAGTATTATTTTTAGCTAGAATGTCTGTTCAAAAAGGCGCTGATTATCTTTTGAAAGCTGCAAAATTGGTATTGTCCAAAAAGAAGAATATTAAGTTTGTTTTTGTAGGCACAGGGCCAATGTTGAATAAATTGGTAGAAATGTCATTCGATCTAGGCATAAGTGACAATGTTATATTCGCAGGTAGTTT
>CAZLRZ010000015.1:0-13917 GCA_964562165.1 uncultured Candidatus Saccharibacteria bacterium | reverse complement strand
TGAGTCAATTGACTTGGTCAAGACAAGCTGATAAAGTATTAGAAGTTTATCAAAATATACTTTAGTGAAATCAAAGCCTAGCCCTAAAAAGGCTGTGTGTTTCTATTTTCAAGTTCATCAACCCAAAAGACTAAATAGCCTTAACTATTTTGATATAAATTCCGATAAGCCCCTTTTTTCAAAAGATAATGAAGAAATATTAAATAAAGTATCAAAAAAATGCTATTACCCAACAAATAAGTTAATTCTTGAAATTATTAAAAAGTACCCTGAGTTTAAATGCGCATACTCATTAAGTGGCACGTTTATTGACCAAGCAGAAGAATATGATCCCAAACTTATTCACAGTTTTCAAACACTCGCAAAAACAAAAAACGTAGAAATACTTTCTGAAACTTATTACCACTCACTTTCGTTTATTTACTCAAAAGAAGAATTCATAGAACAAGTATTGAAGCACAGAGCAAAGGTCTGGGAACTTTTTAAACAAAAGCCAAAAGTATTTCGAAATACCGAGTTAATCTATAGCAATAAGATAGCTGAATTTGCTCGTCAATTAGGCTTTAAAGGCATCTTGGCAGAAGGATGGGACAAATATCTTCATTGGCGTTCACCCAACTTTTTATACACCGCTCCCGAAGAAAACCTACCTTATACTCAAAAGGCACTGTTAATAAATAAACGTTTTGATAATAAGATAACGCCTCGAATCGGACTATTATTGAAAAACTACAAACTGTCTGACGATATCGCCTTTAGATTCGGAAACAAGGGCTGGGCAGGGTATCCGCTAACTGCCGAAAAGTTTGCAGATTGGGTATCGCTTTTAAAAGCCGAAACAATCAATTTATTTATGGATTACGAAACCTTTGGAGAACATCAATGGGAAGATACCGGAATTTTTAAGTTTTTAAAACAATTACCTGGGGAACTATTAAAAAGAGATATTTCCTTTAAAACCCCTAGCGAAACCGTTGATTCTTTAGAAATTAAAGATAAGGTTTCGATGCCAAACTTAGTATCATGGGCAGATCTCGAAAGAGACCTTTCGGCTTGGACACAAAATCGTATGCAAAAGGAAGCCCTTAAAAAAGTTTACGAATTAAAAAGATATATCAAAATCATAAGTAAAAAAGCCAAAAACAAAGAAAAGTTTGAGCAAATTTTAGATACTTGGAGACTATTACAAACCTCGGACCACTTTTACTATATGTCCACAAAGTATTGGAGCGATGGTGATGTTCATGCTTATTTTAGCCACTATGAATCACCATATGACGCCTACATCAACTACATGAATGTTTTGAATAACTTTAAAAACAAACTTCTTTTGTACAAAGATTAATTTGTTTTATGAAGGTTAAGGACTATTAACTTGCCTCTGGTCATTAATTCTAGAGATTCTGTTAAGCCTTGCATCATTGAACCGGAATCTTTTACTCCGCCAAATGGAAAGTTATCCGGTCCTCTATCACCTTTTCCGTTTATTTGGACGGATCCGACCTCTAATTTATCTGCAAGTCTATATGCCTCTTCAATATTTTCCGTATAAACGGATGCTTGAAGGCCAAACTTAGACATATTTGCCTTTGCTAAAGCATCAGCTTCGTTTTCGACTAATGAAATTGGTAATACAGGGCCAAATTGCTCTTCAAAAAAGATTCGCATTTCTGGCGTTACTCCATACAATAGGGTTGGGGAAAGTACGTTGCCGCTCCTGGAGCCTCTAACGACTACTTGTGCGCCTTTGTCTTCGGCATCCTTAATTAATTCCAAAACATAATCTACGGCCTCTGAATTTAACATTGGACCTAAATTTAATGATGACATTTTATCTTGGATCTTTTGTTTTAAAGTCTCTGCAACATCTTTATATACTAAGACCAATTTTTGTGCAGTGCACCTTTGTCCTGAATAACTAAAAGCGCCGCTTACGATTTCGTTTGTGGCTAAATCTAAATCAGCATTATTTGAAACAATTGCATTATCTTTTCCACCTAGTTCTAAAAGTAAAGGGATGCCATTTGAGATTTGTTTAATATGATTGCCGACATCGGTACTACCTGTAAAGGCAATAAGAGCAATTGATTTGTGCGAAATTAAAACATCTCCGATTTCAGATGATTTCCCGGTAACAAAATTCAAAACACCTTCAGGCAAACCGGCTTCTACAAAAGTTTTGTAAAATTCAAAAGCAGTTAAGCTGCCATTAAAGGCCGGTTTAAAAACCACGGTATTACCTGTGACTAATGCAGGCGCAATTTTAGTTATTGATAAATTTATTGGGTAATTAAAAGGAGAAATCGCTAGAATTACACCTAATGGTATTCTAGAGTAAAAACCTGTTTTTCTATTCCTTGGATATTTATTATATACATCGCCGTAATAGACTTTCCCGTTTACAAATTTTACTGCGTCAATTGTCATATCTAAGTACTCAATTGATCTAGCAATTTCAGATTTTGCATCTTCAGGAGATTTACCAATTTCGTGGCTCAGTAAATTCGATAATAAATCCACCTTGCCTTTTAAAAGCACAGAGGATTTCTTAAGGATTTCGACCCTTTCGCTTAAATTGGTGAATTTCCAGCTTTCAAAAGCATTTTGTGCAGAAACAATCGATTCTACTGCTTGTTCGCCGGTGGCGCATTCAATTTGTCCAAGTTGCGAATTATCAAGTATAGAGTTGATTTGCATCACTTCGCTTTTAGCGGAATCAATAAATTGGTTGTTGAGAATTATTTTCGCATTCATGTTAAATTTAGTAAGATATTAATAGATTAACTTTTTTTTTGTACTTAGGCAAATAATATGTTTATTCGTAAAGTTAAGGCGATTTTAAGTTATCGCCCCGATTTTAAGAAATTTTTAAAGTTTATTCTAAGCTTAGTTATTTATATAACTATTTTCACAATTGTAGTCCCCTTTAATATGCTAAGGGTTTTAGATCGCTACTATAACAATCTAATATATTCATCTGTTGAAAAGATCCCGGAAACAAGAGTAGCAATTGTGTTTGGAGCCGGACTTACAAATTTTGGGAATGATCCCAGCTCTGTTCTTGAAGATAGAATAAATTCAGCTATAGAACTTTATAAAGCGGGTAAAGTAAAAAAGATCATAATGTCCGGCGATAATCGGGTTTCAAATTATAATGAACCTCAGGTAATGATGGATTATGCGCAAAAAAATGGAGTCAGTATTTTTGATCTGCAGGGCGACTTTGCAGGCAGAAGGACTTACGACACTTGTTATAGAGCAAAATATATTTTCGGGGTTGAAAAAGCAATCTTAATTACTCAAGATTTTCATTTAACCAGAGCCTTGTACACCTGTAATTCGCTTGGAATAGAGGCAATTGGATACAAAGCAGATAAAAACGAATATGTTGATATTAATAGGTTCACGATGCGTGATTTATTGGCTACACTACTGGCATATTGGGAAATTTATGTTAACCCGCCACAAGATGTGGTCTTGGGTGAGCCAATCTCTTTTTAGAGCTCTTTTTTAATTATTTGTGGTAAAATATAGTAGCTCAATTTATCTTTAAATGCACCTGTAGCGCAACTGGATAGAGCACCTGTCTTCGGAACAGGATGTTAGAGGTTCAAGTCCTCTCAGGTGCAATTAATTCTTTATATCATCTAAAATCCCTCTTGCAGCCATGATTCCTGTTGCTGCAGCTCCTGTGATACTTCCGGATAAACCTGAAGCATCACCTGCGACATAGAGGTTCTTTATTGAAGTTTCTAGATTTTTATTAACATCCACTTTTGATGATCTATATTTTACTTCTGCAGCGTATAAAAGAGTTGATCCGGAGTTTATTCCGGGCATAACAGCGTCTAATTGGGCAAGACCTTCTTTGATGTTCGTAACGATTCTGTACGGCAAAGCCATAGCAATATCACCTGGAGTCACTTCTTTAAGTGAAGGAGTTACCAAGGATTTATTAAGTCTATGCCAAGTGCTTCTTCTACCCTTGTTTAAGTCTTCTAGTCTTTGAAGAACGGGCTTTCCTCCGCCTATTGTTGAAGCAAGCCTAGCAATTGATTCTGCGTAGGCGACTGAATTTTCAACAGGTTCGGTTAGATTAACTTCGCAAACAAAAGCGAAATTTGAGTTTTTTGAATTGTGATCAGAATTTGAATGTCCATTAACGCAAACATAACCATCATATTCCTCGATTGCAACCATTCCGTTTGGGCAAGAGCAAAAGGTTCGGATTACATCATCATAGGTTTTTGTTCTTACTTTGAAAACGATTTCGTATAGTGCTTTTGCGTAGGTTTCCATAATTGATGATGGAAATTCAACCCTAACACCAACTTCTACCATATCATAATTGTATTTAATACCATGTTTGGTACCTATGTTTTGCAACCATCTAGTATTAACTCTTCCGGGGGCTAGTAAAT
Organism: uncultured Candidatus Saccharibacteria bacterium; assembly: GCA_964562165.1. Taxonomy (GTDB): domain Bacteria; phylum Patescibacteriota; class Dojkabacteria; order B142; family OLB20; genus JAKQLP01. The sequence goes on along the minus strand of CAZLRZ010000015.1, from coordinate 9,496 downwards.
ATCTTTTTGCCTTATACCTTAATCCATTGGAATCAATCAAGCCATCAATCTTTCCATTTTTAGTTATTAAATCAACTATTTTAACTTCGGTAAGTAAGTCAACCTTACCTTTAATAATCTGATCTTCTAGTTTAGTCATTACTAATTTTAATTTATCAGTTCCTACGTGTTGAGCCCTACGAACCACTAATTCAATATTGTTTCTTTCGCAATTCGCAACAAGCTCATTTATTTGCTCCATATTTTCTGGATAGAACTTTCCAACAACGCCATTCTTTTTAAAAATGTCCTCAACTTCATCAAGGATTTCTTGATAGTCATCTACGTCTATTAAATGCAAAGCTTTTTCGTGGGATAATTTTGGAGTGTAATGTAGCTTGCCATCAGAATATGTTCCTGCGCCGCCAAATCCCATCATAACTTCATGCGGAAGTCGTTCTTCAATCCTTTTACCCATATCGATTAGTCCGATTTTTAGCTTCTTTTTGGATTTTTGCATCAACTCGAGAGTAGCAAATACTCCTGCTGGGCCAGCCCCGACAATTAAAACATCATATTCTTTTGGAGACATAATTTGTTTTTTAAAAAATGGGAACTTTATTATTATAACAATCAAATAATTAAAATCAATTGCACTCATAAACCCTAAATTGTAATATTAATCTAAGTAAAAAAATTGTTTTATGTCACTGCCCGATTTAAAAAAACAGGATGTATTCTATGCTGATGGCATTAAGGGTATTGCGCGTACACAAATAACAAAGGGCTTCGCATACAAACTTTTTTACGCCATAACAAAAACTATCCCAGGTGATAAAATCCTAATCGGTACCGACTTTAGAGCCTATTCAAAAGAACTTTTTAGCATTCTTTGCCTTGCTGCTTCTCATTTACATAAAGAGGTTTATTATGCAGGCGAAATCGGATATGACATTTTTCAATTCCAAAACACTTTAGGGATATATGATATAGCGATATTTATTTCTCCACAGCATGGAGATTTAAGCTGGTCTGGTTTTAAGATTTTTTCCAGGAACAATTACGAAGTTGATTATGAGGCCTTGAAAGCACTTATTGCTAGTGAGCCTGCAGAGTACAATTCCACAGATGAAACCAATAATTTGTTCTATCACCAATTGACGATTGAAAAAGACTACTTTCTTCATATTATGAAATTTTTTGATCCAAATAATTGGAAGGATTTTAAAATAGTAGTTGATGGTGGCAATGGCTTAGGTGGAAGTATATTTAAAAAATTTCTCACTCAATTCACAAAAGTAAATACTATTACAATAAATACTGAACCCAATGAACAGTTCCCGCATCATATTCCTAACCCTCTTGTTCCTCAAAACAGTTTAAAACTAATAGAGAAATTACGATTAGAAAAAGCGGATTTAGCTGTGGGCCTCGATCAAGACGGAAACAGTATTGTTTTCATTGATGAAAATGGGATTATAATTAATCCTAATCATTTGTCGGCCCTCTTATTAAAAATCATTAGCAAAAAATCTCCAGGTTCAAAGGTTGGATTTGATTTAAAACAATCTGTCGGTCTTTCAAAAAAGGCCGAAGAATATGGACTAACAGGCATTAAATTGGCATCGAGTTTTAAATTGATCAATAGGAGCTTAAGGGATTTGGAATTAAAGTACGCTTCTGAATCAAATGGCACATATTATTTTAGTGACTGTAATTACACAAGCAGTTCACTTTATACACTCTTTTTAGTCCTTAATTATTTAAGCGAATCTAAGAAAAAACTTTCAGAAGAAATTAACGAATTAAGCCTAACAACATCTTTATCTTGGCAAAACAACTTTTTGTTAAACGAGTTTGTTAGCTGGGACGATATAACATACGCCCTTATGGACGTTTTCCCTGATGCAATTCCTGACCCAAAGGATGGTCTTACATTAACGCAAGATGGTTTTACGATTTATTGTTCGATGTATAGAAAACACTTTATTCAGGTATATATCGAAGCCGAAGGTGAAATTTTATTACACGAGATTGAAAACAAGATTTATTCTAAGCTATTAAATTATGGAGTATTTATAGGGGCACAGCACGAAGAAGTCGATGTGGAAGTTATTCAGGCAACAAATCGAGATAAATTTGAAACACTTTTAAGTAATTTATGGTTTACTTGGAATCCTCATTATATTCTCCCTATTATTGATATGTACGGTGACGGCTGGAGAAAAAACATTCCACCTGAGGCAATTATTGCAAATTATGGAAAAGAAAAACTCAATCAAATACTTGATGCAAAAGCTTGGGAACTCGATCAGAGCCTGAGATTATATTACAACTATTTTAAAAGAACCTGCTTTTTTGAAAACTTTATCACCAAAAACACAAAGTTCGAAAAGTTAATTAAAAACCCTGTCATTTATTTTTGCATGGAATTTGGCTTGATTGATTGGATGCAAATCTATTCGGGGGGTTTAGGAATTCTTGCTGGAGACTTTGTCAAACAAAGCTCAGATTTTGGTTTACCTCTTGTAGCAATAGGCTTGTTCTATCATCAAGGATATTTGCATCAAGACTTTTCACCCGATGGTAAACAAGTAGAAGATTATATTCACCAAGATCCGATGGACTTCAATTTAGAATTAGTTAAGAATCCTGATGGGACACAATTAACGATCGATGTTCTTTTGTTTGACCATATGGTTAAGGTTAGAGCTTGGAAGCAAAGAGTTGGAACAAATGATTTATACCTATTAGACACAAACTTCGAAGACAATGAAGAATGGGAAGACCGCTTAATTACCGGATATTTATATGGTGGAGATATTGAAAACCGTATTCGACAAGAATTAGTCCTAGCTTACGGAGGGATGAGACTTCTTGAAAAGTTAAATATTAGTCCATCAATACTCCATATGAATGAAGGTCATTCAGGCTTCATCATCTTTGAATACACATTATCATTAATGAAAAAAGAGAATATTGATTTTGCAACCGCACTTCATAAAGCTCAAGATAAACTCGTATTTACAAACCACACTTTAAAACAGGCAGGGAATGATATTTTTGACTTCCTCTTATTTGAAAAATATTTAGGATCTACTGCAAAAGAACTTGGTGTTGATATCGCTAAACTGTTTGAACTTGGTGATGATAAAACATATTCCTCCGGAGGTTTTTCAATGACTATCTTTGGAATGCGTAATGCAAAAGTTTCTAATGCAGTTAGCAAAATTCATTCGGTTGCCGCAAAAAAGATATGGCCTGAATACAATTTGGTTCCTGTGACAAATGGAGTTCATATGCCGACTTGGGTCAGTACCGAAATTCACGAACTATTGGACGAATATTTAGGTGAAAATTGGCATATGGGTTGCCAAATGCTAGATTTTGAAAAAATTAAGAATATTCCGAGAAAAAGGCTTTGGGATGCTCACAAAATTAGAAAGCAAAAACTAATACATTCATTAAATAGTGAACTTGGCCTAAATCTAAGAGATGATATTTTGACTATTGCCTGGTCCAGAAGACTTGCTGCGTACAAACGCCCAGACCTGTTAATCACTGATCTTGAAAGATTAAAACGTATAATCAATAATTCGAAATTTCCTGTACAGATCTTGATTGCGGGAAAATCGCATCCAAAAGACAATATTGGTAAAGAAATTTTAAAAAGAATGAATCAATGCTTTGCTTCGGATGAATTCCATAATAAGATCGAAATAATTCCGGGATATAATTGGCAATTAGCTAGAAGAATGGTTAGTGGATCTGATATTTGGCTAAATACTCCATATAGATATGAAGAAGCTTCCGGCACAAGTGGCATGAAAGCCTCTGCAAACGGCGTAATCCAATTCACTACACGAGATGGCTGGACGGATGAAGTTGATTGGTTCAAAATCGGCTGGGAAATTCCTGAAGAAAATTCTGCATCTGCAATGTATGAGATACTTGAAAATCATATACTTCCTTTATATTACAATCATAATGAAGCCGACTATAATACTGATTGGGTTGATATGATGATAAATTCTATTCAAATGGCCTTAAAAGATTTTTCAACTGATAGAATGGTTAGAGAATATCTTGAGAAAATCTATTCTCAGATACTATAATCCAATATGAAAAAAATTCTTTCAATTGTTTTACCTTTAGTACTAATAGTATTTGCCAGCCTTTTCTATTTAAATAGAGTAAATACACTAAATACAGCAACTGATAATTTTGTTAAAAATATCTGCAACTTCGACACATTAAATTCCTGGTTAAGTTCACAGGACTTTCCACAGCTTGAAAACACAGATAATACAGAATTCCTTGAAGCATCGTTAAGTAATTTAGAGCCTTCATTTAACCCATTTCACTTCATCAATACTGTTAAATTAAATGGTGCAATCGAAAAATCGAATATTAACTATAATTATTCTAGTTCTGTTTTACCTTCTACTGTAGAATTGTCTATCGAAGCTACAGATAAACCATTAAAAAGCCAAATAAGAATCCCTCTAATTAAAAATAGTTCCGAATTTTTTGAATGTATAATTGATAAAGAAGATACAAAAAGCCAAGGTGTTTTAAAAATTAAAGGGAATTTATCCGAAGATGAATTTCTAAATACAATTAAAACCACTTTGGGAAATCCTGAAAATATATACTTCCCCGAATCTATCGCAACAAATAACACCACAATAGTCACAGCTGGTATTGGTTTATTAAAAGAGATGAACTTAAAAGAATTTATCGAAGAACCAACATTTAACTTTTTAATTGGAAAAATAAAAGTTGAAAAAGATTCTAAAGGATATTTATTATCTGTTTATTACGATTCAACACAAGATAAAATAAAGTTTTCAATTTCTGAACTAAATTTATTAATTAATAATCTTGCAAAGGATGCGGGAAAATATTTGGCATTAGAATGTACAGATTGTTCTCTAGCTCCAGCTTCCAAACAATTTTCATTACCCAGTAAATATTATCCTAATGTTAAATATACCGGGATAAATGGTGGTGGACAGTTGACCCCTACCACAATAGAAAAATTAAATACTCTTGTAAATGACGCTAAAAAAGAAGGAATTAATATAACAATAATTTCTGCATATAGATCATATAATGAACAAGTTAATACATTTAATTATTGGGTAAGTCGTGAAATGGCTAAAGGTTCATCGCGATATGTAGCAGAATTAAATGCAAATAACTATTCTGCAAGAGCAGGTCAATCTGAACATCAGCTTGGAACAACAGCCGATTTAAAATGCTCAACTTGCGGAAACTTTGACAATTCAAGCGGGAATATCAAAATGTATAATTTTTTAAAAAATAACGCACATAAATATGGATTTGTCATTTCATATCCGGAAGGTAAAAAAGACCGTACAGGTTACAACACAGAACTTTGGCATATACGGTATATTGGCGTGAATTATGCAACCGAACTCTATAATTTGAACTACACCGAAAGTAACGATGAGTATTTATTGAAATTTATTCTCGAAAAGAATCTTTTTTAAAACCCTAATTGACAGTCGAGTACGGAGAAGTTGAAATATCTACGGTATTTAGAGTATCTTTAAAGTATCCGTTGACCTCAGATTCTATTGAAAGAATTTTGTAGTTTACATTTAAAGGATCGTTTGAAGTTAGCACTGTGCAGGAACCTTGTTCAAAAGGTATTACCAAAGTCCCAACGTACGAATTATCCAACTTTATTTGATGCAAAGCTTCTTCAAAACAACTTTTTGAATTAATCTGGGCAAGATTGTAATTATAGTTATCTTTAGAAATCCTAGCGGAATCCATTGCAACATATAGCAAAGTTAATCCACTAACTAAAAGCACTGCTCCGGTTATCAAAACTAAAGTTAAACTAATATTTGCTTTAAACGTTTTCATAATTTATTTAATAAGATACATCGTGGATACGTTTTTGGTTACCGTTTCCATCGAAATTGATTCTAATTCAATAGATACTCTTATCCCAACAGTTTCATCGTTGTTGATTACTTTCTGAACAAGAAGACTGTTGATTTTAATGTTGGGATCAAGCATCTCACTGGTTTCTGTTCCATCATTAAAATATAGCCTATTATTTAGAATGTAATATTGGTAAATAATCGCATCCTTAGTGAAAACTATCTTTCCTGATTCGGTATCAAATACGGATTGAACTTCATCTAGGGTGATCCCTGGCTTAATGTTTAGATCTAAATGCCGAAAGGTAAATAGCCCTGTTTTTTCTATGATATTTCTATGCCTAGAAAAATTATTATTTTTATTTGTATCTATTACGAATTGAATTATTAACAAAAAAATAACTCCAAATAAAGCAAGATAAACAATAACCTCTATTAAAGACATTGCAGGGAAATTTTTATTACGTCTCTTTTCTTTCATTATTTCTGATAAGTTAGTTTAACTTCATCTAATCTAGGAGTGTAAATAGTATCCGAGGTTAATTCAACTCTATATTGAAAATATTGTTTGTTATTAAAAAATTCACTTATAGGATTAGAATTGTTTATTGTAAAATAAGTACCCGTTGTTCCATCGGGGCCACGATATGATTCGGCCGAAAGATCTGCAGATGTTCCGGTACGTATTTGGATTTTTACATCGGTTCCACTTGGTTTTAAGCCATACGCATCTAAAAGATAATAATATGTTGAAGTTGAACCGGTATCGAAAACTTGAGATTGATATTCCCCATTGGTTGGGTAACCATAACCTTCTTCATCTCCTCCAAGTCCCGGTCCACCTTTTAAAACCAAAAAGTCTTTAGTAGTATTTGCAGTTAAAATATATGAAAAAGAATTGTTTTGAACATCAGAAACTGAATCTATATCATTAATTCCGCTATCTAATTGCATTCCACCGCAACGCACGGGAGAGGCTTCATTTGAAATATTTACAGCTTGATATTCTTCGCCATTTTTCCCAACTAATACTGCCCTTTTATCTTTTTCTACGATTGCAATGCCATTTACACTCATTCCATTTGTGTCATAACGACCAATAGTAGGTCTTGCCCCTGATTTTGATGTGGTATCAAGTATAAAGAACTCTCTTTCACTTGATGAATTTCCAGTTCCAAAGTACGTTCTATTTGAATTTTCGCTAACGTAAATATCAAAAGTCTGTTGATTATTTACGCTTGTTTGAGATGTGATTGTCATACTTGCCGGATTAGTAACGTTTACAATGGCAAGTTCATACCAATCTTCATCCAAGGACGCAAATAAATAACTATTTTTAACTACAATTTGGCTAACGGCCGATAATTTACCCCAATTTTGGTTTAAAGAAACCTTAATAGATCCTAAGGCTGTCCTGGAGCCAATATTCGAAGTGACATCAAAAGTATAAACGTATTTACCGGCTGCTACATAACCAACATTTCCGACTACATAAACAGAATTAGCATCATCAGTTCTAGAAGTATTAAAATATCCAACCTCTGTATATGGAAGTGAAGAAATATCTAATATAACAACTTCTTTTGTGTCCATTGTTGTTCCTAGATACGCGTAATTACCTAGTACAAAAATATTATTTGTAAGATATCCGTTAAATTCACCTTCAACATTAATTATCGGATTATCAATGCCTTGGATAGTCAACTTCGTAAAAGCAACTCCAGTAGCATTACCACCTGTCCCTAGATATGTCTCACCAGTATATGAAAATAGAGTTTTCGCACTAGCTTCCCCTGGTATATTATATTCATTTACGCTAAGGGCTGGTTTACACCAATCAGGATAAATTATTTGCTGTAAAGATATTTCGCCATCTACTACTGTTGTGGATCTTGCTTGAAAATAAGAACCTGTATCAAAGTCTGATTTTGTGGTGCTAAGTAATTCAAGAGTACTCCAATCATTAACATAAAATTTTGAATCGATTTGCATCGGTGTATTACCCATGGAATCCCATGAGGCTGAAATTTCTATTGCTCTAGTATGGGGATCAACAACTCCACCTGTCTCAACAATGTTCCCATTAACATCTCTTTCTATTGATTTGATATTAATATTATAAGCAACACCTTCCTCAACTAGTTCACCTGCTACCAAAGAATATATTCCATCATTAAATTCAATGTGCAAAGGGCCGGTATCTGTGTTAAGCACAACAGTACTCCACATATCATTTTTGATTATATTTACTGCATTTTGAATTTCTTTAACGCGATAAACCGCTGCTGTTCTTGTAGAAGCATTCTTAGTGCTTGTAATAGAATCAATTGAAAAATTGGCGACAACAAAAATAATTAATACAAATAAAGCAATGGCCAGCAATATTTCTACTAGGCTAAATCCTTTTAAATTCTTTGATTTTAATTGCCTCATAACTTTTGTAAACTTATTAATCCAATATTATTAATATTTATTCGATAATTATCAACGTTACTACCAATATCAAAATATCCATTAACATTAGGTTTTAATGCGCCTATATCGAAAATGATTTCATTAGTTGCAGGATTCAAAGTATTGTTCTTCATTGTCACCCCACTATAAAACCTAAATTCATCTTGACTTATGGCTGTGCTTAAAGAGTCACCTTGAAAAAAAACATAACGGTCGGAATAGATTGCAATACCATATTTACTAGATTCTAAGCCACTAAAACTATTGCTTTGAGCTAAATGTAAGGCGGATTCAATATCGAATGCAGAATTTTGAGCCTTATTAAACTGCAATTCTCTAATACCAATGGGGAGAACTATGGCTATAATGCCTAAGAACATACCTAAAACTACAAGTATTTCTACAAGAGTAAAAGCTTTTATTTTTCTATAATTAACCATTGATTGTTCCCATTAGCTGGTAAATTGGACCAATAATAATCATTGCAAGACCTCCAATCATAAGTCCAATAAAAATTAACAGGATTGGTTCTAGCAAGGTTGCAAGATTATTACTGACTTCAGCGGCTTCTTCTGCATAAAATTCGTGAACATAAAGAAGGGTTTCAGATAACGATCCAGTTTGTTCACCAATTTCGACCATCTTTGAATAGGTTGGAGGGAAATATTTGGGGAACTTTTGCATCGATTGAGCCATACTCAAACCTCCTTGGACGCTTTCACTAATCTTTGCCAAGGTTTCTTGATAGAAAATATTGTCACTTGTTTCTGCTGCAATTTCTAGAGTTTTCGTTATCGGAATCCCATTTTGCAATAACAGAGCAAATGTTTGAGAAAAATTAGCTAAAATATTGTTCTTATTAAGGTTTTTAAAAACTGGGAAGTTTAAAGCAAACCAATTTTTAATTCTTTTTCCAATCTTTGTCTTATTTAAAAACATAGACATTGCAACAATAAAAACAATGCCTATAACTAAAAGGGCCGCAGTATTATCTCTAATAAATTTTGCAGAATCTAGAATTACTTTAGTAAATTCTGGTAAGTTCCCAAACGTTGAAAACATTGAATCAAGCCTAGGCAAAAGGAAATAAACAACACCCATAACTTCAAGACCAGTCATACCAAAAACAATCAAAGGGTAAATCA
>CAZLRZ010000014.1:0-18668 GCA_964562165.1 uncultured Candidatus Saccharibacteria bacterium | reverse complement strand
AATAAAACCGACCGAAAAATTCGGTCGGTTTAAAATCTTTATCTAACCCGGTATTAGTTATTTAGCTAACATTTCTTCAATCATAGCTTTGAAAGTTTCGTAAGGGTATGCTCCTGCAATGATTTTTCCATCTACAGAACCATCGGCTCCTAGAACTCCCACTACAAAGCCTGGGGTTCCTTGAACTCCTGCTTCGCCTGCTGCGGCTTCATCGGCTGCAAGATCTGCAGCAAATTTAGCTGATTCAATGCAAGTTTTTAATGTATCTGCATTTGCGCCAACTTGTTTTGCATAATCATAAAGACCGTTACCTTCTAGACCACCACCATTACCTTTTGAGTTTTTGAATAATAAATCAGCATATTCAAAGTATTTCGTATTGCTGTTTAATTGTTCTCTAATACAATTTGCTGCATAAGCCTCAGTTGTGGCTGCAGGATTATGGCTAGGTACTGCGATATAATCTCTGAAAACGTAAATTGCTTTTCCTGAATTAATATAATCTGTAACAATTGATGGGAAGGTTTGTTCGTGATGTCTTTGGCAGAAAGGACATTCGTAATCTGAAAATTCAACAATAGCTACTTTTGCAGTTTCTTTGTTACCTAAATATGGATCATCATCAACTGATGTTTTTGCGGCTGGATTAACTTCTTCGACTGCTGTTGGGGTTGCTGTGGGTGTGCCTGATGTGCCTAAAACGCTTGTTGTCCTATTACTGGCTAAAAGCGCTAAAGAAATCATGATACCTGTAATAATTATGGAAATTGGAGTTAGATAAGGGTTAAGATTGATTGTTAAAACCTCATCCTCTTTTTCTATGATTTTTGACATATGAAAAATTAATAAATTTATATAGCGGGCAATTGTTTAACTATTATGCTATAAAAACTATTTATAGACAAGTGGTAAATTTGAAACTACAATATAGATAAGTAGATTTTAATGTTTTGCATTCAGATGAAGATAGTCGCAAATTGGAAGATGAATCTGGACTTTAGAGAGTCGATTGAGCTTGCCAATAAATATTTAGCTCTTACAATCCCTGCAAGTTTTGAATTGATCGTTCTGGCCTCTGATTTGGTACTTCAAGATCTGATCCTGAAGTTTAAAGGATCTAAAATCAAAGTTTATGCTCAAGATTGCTCCAGATTTGCTGAAGATGGTGGATACACCGGGGAAATCAGCGCTAAACAACTAAAGAGTTTAGGTGTAGCAGGTGTTTTTTTAGGCCATATCGAACGAAGGAAGTTGGTTTCAGAAACGAATGAAATTGTTGCTATAAAGCTTGAGAATGCCTTAAATGCAGGGCTAAAAACAATCCTTGGAATAGGAGAGGTCTCAAAAAACTTAAATTTTTCCGATTCAATTTTAGAAATAAAAGCACAATTAGATACCTGCCTTTCAAAAATCTCCGAAGATCTAGCTAAAGACAAATTATCAATAGCTTACGAAAGTGTTAACACGATTTCCTCTCTAAAATCCACAACAGACAAAGAAGACGACTTAGATTTAACCATCGAAAAGATTTCGTTTATAAAGGATTATTTATCCAATAAATATCCCAATATTTCAATAAAGTTTATGACGGGTGGATCTATCGATAATGCTGACATTTCAGCTTTAAGAAGATCAGAATTAATTGATGGGATATTAATTGGGAAGAAATCGTTAAAGTATAAAGAATTTGAGAAAATGTTAAAGTTCCTTATACTTCAATAGCCTGAACTGCTTTCGCCTCCTGGATTTTGTTTAAATCTACGCTTAAAAGTTCTTTAATATTATCTCCTGGTTGCTTCCAAATATCACCGTTTTCTAACTTATTGGGGTTAAAACCAATCAGCGAAATTGAATTTTGATGTATGTCGGCACCTGTTTGAATTTCGTTTTTTTGGGTATCTCTATACCCTAAATTTACATGAGTTACTGGAAGTTCGGAAGGAATTGCCACCCTTGTTCCTGTAATATTTGGCATTAATCTTCGCAACACTAAAAATATCCCCTTTGCTAATTTATTATCGCCGATAATTTCTAACAAATTTTCTTTTGCCATTAAATTCTGTGGATTTGGGATACTAATCCCCAAAAAATCTCCGCTTAGTAAATCCGGGAAGTGGGTATGTCCGCAAATGGCTACATCACCAGGGTTTAGTCCACGGACGGCGCTAGCAATTTGATGAGAATTTAAAGTTAACATTAACGCTTGAACAATATTACTTTCAAATGGTAAATTGTTTAATCCCATAGCTGCTCTTATTCTATTCCATGCGTGATCGAACCAAGTATATATTGGATTATTGTATCCGGATTTTCCTAAACTATTTCTTGGATCATACTCATGTCCATGTTGAATAGAAAACTTTCTAGGATCGCTCGGGTAATTTATTGTAACTTTATCTGCAATGATGCCTCTGGTTGTTAATTGCTCTAAAAGAGATTGTGGGATTTGGCTTCTAAGTAAATGATTTCCGGTAAAAAAAGTTAAATCGTTACCTGTTAAATTATTTATTTGAATTATTTTCTCCAAATAATTAAAGCCCTGTGTGAGGTGTTTAGCATTCCCATTAGATGATGGAAAAGCCGAAATCATATCGCCAACCATTAATTGGTGACAAATATCTTTCTGTTTTCTGGCGGCCGGATTTGGTGGAAATAATCTTTCGACAAAGGGAGATCCAAACCTAATATTTGGAGGCAAATCATTGACAGAAAACTTCCCATTGCCTTGAAGCTGAGTAAGGGTGTTCTGCATTAAGCTTTCAAACGCTGAGGGTGGAATGTGATCGTCAGATAACGCCCTGATGTTATCTTCGGGTGAAGCTGTTATATATTTTGTCCCATTCCCATTAAAACTATAATCCATAATAATTTTTACGCATTATGGAATGTAAAAAAGAATTTGGAAAATGTAAAGAGGTTTCGGGAATTTTTTAGCTTTTTTCTTCTTTTGAGTAGATAACTTTTCCTTCTTGTAATGCGCTTTTTAAAAAGGCTTCATCTTTATCCTGCAGGAGTTGAATCTCTTCAGGGGTGTACACCAGAGGCTCAATTATTGGCTCAAATCCTCGGGTGGCTTCGCGAGCTTTGTAGATTCTTTCAATAAAGGAGCAGTCCTTGCATTCTGTTATTATTAAAATATCCATTGTGCCGGGAGTGGGCCTACCAAAGTCTCTTGCAAATCTTCCAAACATAATAATTTTGATGGGATCAAAATCTTTTGTAAGCTGTTCTTTGATCTTTTCGATTCTAGTTTTAATTTCCTCAAAAGTATAAAACTTGGTTTTGTATTCAAGTTCTTTTGTACTTTCTGGAGTGACTCTTGGGACTTTGAGTATTCTGGTTATCGATAGAATAATTTCGGAGGCTTCACTGAGTGATTTGCCGGCATCCGATTCTGTGATTAATTCATGTGGCGTTTTGTTTCCATCAGGGATTAAAAATGGGTATCTGGAAATAAAAGTAAAGGCTTCAATATGTTTAAAATTGAATTTGGTATTTTTGAATTCAGTATTGATTTGATTACAAAATCCAAAAAGTATACCTAATTTGTGAATTTTGGGAGGTCTTTGTCCAGCGTGAACTATTACTGATTTAAGTGCTTTTTCCACTGCTTGTTCAGCCTGGTAAACTGCCCATTCAAAATATTCATTTTCAAGGCTTAAAAAGGCTGCTGCGAGGTCATATTTTGATTGTTTTAGCCAAGTTAAATAACGATCTTTTAAATTTAAGGAATCGTTTTGGGGCATTTTATTGTTTGGCATTATTAAGGTTTAGGATGCAAATTCATTAACATCACCTTTCAGCATTATTTTGTTTGCTGTTAAAAGGTTCATAACAAAACTGTCGCGTCTTTTCTTTTTCAAAATAAATTCGCTTGGTTTCATGATGGCGTAATTAATTTCTCTACCAAGCTTTTTTTCGGATTCGGTAATAATCTCTGACAGTGCGTTTACGTCGATTTGCCCGATTATGACCAAGTCTATTAAATTTGGACTCGGGGGTAAGAAGTTGATTAAGCTTCCACTTAGTATTGCATAATCAACTTCTCCCAAGCTGTTAATATTTTTTAAAATAAGGCCTCCCAAACCGAATGACTTATGAAAAATGCCTAGAAGATCATTTAAGAAAACATATTCTCTATTTAGAACAAAATATTTTCTATTACCTCTAACATCGATGCGTATAAAGTCAATATCAGCCAACCTTGTAAGCTCTCTTCTTACAGCGTTTACCTCTTCTTGAATTTCTCTAACTAAGCCTCTTAAATGAATCGGGATATCAGGATTAAATAAGAAATATTTAATTACTTTTATCCTGACCTTTGAAATGAAAAGATGGTCAAGGCTTTTAGTTATGTTTAAAGAGGCCATTTTAAAAAATTATTAAAAAACTATTAAAAACTATTTAAATGTTTGCTGCTTTACGCACTTCAAGGTAAACTTCTTTTCTTAATTTGTCATCTGCTTTTAAGACTTCTTTTAATGCTTCTTTTCCTTGAGCTAATTGAATGTCTCCTTTTCTAAACCAAGCTCCAGCTTTTTGAATAACATTGAAATTTACGGCGGCGTCAATAAGTGAGCTGACTTTATCAATTCCATTTGGATAGATTATGTCGAACATGGCCTCTTTGAAAGGAGGGGCCATTTTGTTTTTAACTACTTTAACTTTAACGCTATGTCCTTGAATTGCATCAAGTGTTCCAATTTTATCCTTTTTTCTAATATCGAGTCTAACGGAAGCATAGAATTTTAGGGCGTTTCCACCTGTTGTTGTTTCTGGATTTCCGAACATAACACCGATCTTCATTCTTAATTGATTTAGGAATATTACGGTTGTACCCATTTTTGCAGCAATTGCAGTGATTTTTCTAAGGGCTTGACTCATAAGTCTAGCTTGTAAACCCATGTGTGAATCGCCCATGTCGCCTTCAATTTCGGCCTTAGGCGTTAAAGCGGCAACAGAGTCGATAACTACTATTGCAACTGCTCCTGATCTGACTAAAGTTTCTAGAATTTCTAAAGCCTGCTCGCCATAATCGGGCTGAGAGACAATTAGTTCTTCGGTTTTGATTCCGATGTTCTTTGCATAGGTTGGATCAAAAGCGTGTTCTGCATCAATAAAGGCGCAGGTGCCGCCTCGGGCTTGCGATTCGGCTATAATATGCATAGCTAATGTGGTTTTTCCTGAAGATTCTGGTCCATAAATTTCGATAATTCTACCCTTTGGTATTCCACCAATTCCTAAAGCAATATCAAGAGAAATTGCTCCTGTTGGGATACTTTCGGCGGCAGTATCAATTTTGTCGCCTAATTTCATAATGGAACCCTTTCCAAATTGTTTTTCAATTTGTTGCATAGCCATGGCTAAGCTCTGGGCTTTTTGTTTGGCTTCTTCTGAAGCTTCTTTTGTTTTGGCAGTTTCGGAAGTTTCTGTTTTTGTGGCCATAATTTGGCATTAATAAATAAAACGTCTGGTATTTGGGTTTTAAAATATTGATATATTTATTTACTCAAAATACCAAAAAAATCTTACAACTGTCAATTTAAATATTTCTTAAGTTACACAACTTTTGTATATTTGCTGACTACCCAACCGGTTTTACCGTTTCCAAGATCCAGTTTTACATAACCCGAATCTGTTCTTTCAAGAACTATAAAGCGTTGTCCTGGAGTAACTCTCCCGATTATGCTTGATGAGGCAAAAGGATTATCACGCATATTTAACTGGCCTGTTTCTGTTTTTTGGATCTCGACAATTTCTTTGCCGGCAGGTCTTTCAACGTTAACGGTAAGATCAAATGTAGATGAAGTGTATGCGCGACCGAGTCCATTGATAAGCTGATAGCTTTCTTTGATCTCGCCAAAATGAAGAGGCGCTTTCAGTTTAATTGTAAATGTTTTGCTTTCATTTGGTTTGATGCTACTGTTTTCATCCATCACAGGAGCCTGTGTTTGGCTTAACCAGACTTCATTCAGGAAAAATTTACTTGGAGCATTGTCAAGTTTTGAAATGATCGGTTCGTAAATGGTGTCTTGATATAGAACATTCGAAGAGGTGTTTTTAATAACAATTTGAACATCAAATGTTTCAGGGAAAATAATGGCTTTTGTGGGCGCAATAACTTTTTCTACGGTAAAGGAATATGTTTTTGTTATGGGTTTATAAAGAGGTGTAATTTCAACGATTATTTCTTTTAATGCGATTTGCCAGGAGCCAATAATATCATCCAGCTTAATTAAAACCGGTTCGTTGGGCTTAACGAGTAAGCGGATTTCTTTGATCATTACCTTTTCGAGAGAAATCGATTGTTCATTAGCTAATTTGACGATCAAATCTTTTAAGGCTTGTTTTTGATTTGCTGTAAATGTTGTTGAGCCTTCGGGAACAAAATAATTAATGATAATTGGCTTACTTTCATTTTGGTAAAGTTTAATGCGTTGATCGTTCCCCAAAGAATTACCTTCAAGGATTTGCCCTTGTGAAGTAACGAAATAATGGCTTAAAAAATCCTTTTGATTTAGACGAATGGTCTCATAATAGAAGATCCCAGCGTAAAGATCGGATTCTTGAATGGACATTTCTGCTGGGACAAAAATCGGGCTAATAATAATTGAATCAGGCAAATTAAAATTTTCAATTTGCGATACTAGAGCCGTGTCGATTGAGAAATCGGATTTCGGGATAATTTGTAATGCGCTTACTTTATTTGAAAAAAGGAAGAGAGAAATTGCGATTGTAAAGGCAGTAAGGGCTTTCTTCATTCAGTTTAAAGTAATGTTATAAAAAGTGTGAAACCTAATTTTACATCTATTAAACCATTTTTTACAAAATAATCTAAGTTGATTAATTTGTTGATGGAAGTTAAAAGATATGATTCGGTAAATTTTTCTGCGACTTTTTTTATTGCGTATGAATTATATGGTCCAATAGATAGATTCTTAGCCAGTTTTGAGGTTTCGTACGGGAATTTTTTAATAAAGAATAATTGTGTAAGATTTTTTAATGTTGCGCCAAAAACTATAGGAAAGTCATAAGGATTGTTAAGAAGCTGATCGCTGAGTTCAATCGCTTTGATCTTGTCTTTTTGGCCAATGGCTTTGGTTAAATCCCATACGGTATGATCGGGCTCGTAAAAAGTGAATAAGCTAAGATCAGATTTATTTAATTCTTCAAGGCCTTTGGATTTTAGGTATATTGCGATTTTTTTGAATTCGCTTTCAATGATTAATTGATTGGAGCCAAGTCTTTCAAGGACTAACTTTAACAACTCGGTGGAAAGTTTGACTTTTAAGCTTTCGGCAAGGGATTTGGCCCATTTGAGTAAGGATTCGCTTGTAAGTTCATCAAATTTATAAATCTTTCCGGTTTCTTCGATGAATTTTAAAAGTGACGTGGTCTTTTTTGACTTTGTTACTGCC
Organism: uncultured Candidatus Saccharibacteria bacterium; assembly: GCA_964562165.1. Classification (GTDB taxonomy): domain Bacteria; phylum Patescibacteriota; class Dojkabacteria; order B142; family OLB20; genus JAKQLP01. Next base: position 11,250 of record CAZLRZ010000014.1, on the reverse strand, counting down.
TTTCTTTGTTTGTTAGAAATCTCCTCATCTTCCCAGAAAATTAAGTTTAGTTTAGAAACGTCTTGTTTGTAGAGCCAGCTTAATAAGTTTTTATGAAGTGTGACTTTTTTTGAGTTCTTCCAGAATCTTTTAACGATTATGGTTTGGTTTGCGCTGAATAGCGAAAAGTTGTCGAGAGAATTTAAAATAGTATCAATGCTATCTACGGTCTCGCCATCGATAATGATTATCGGATTAACCTTAAATTTTTCTAAAGCTTTTAAACTTTCGTAGTTGTTCTTACCGAAATAAAGTTCAATCATTTGGGATTAAAAATATAATATGACCTTATCTTTTTGCATTTCAACTTGTTTGAGGCTTAATGCATCATTCATTTTGCTTTTATTTAAAATCGTCCCAAAAAAGGTAAGGTAATTTTCGGAAGTGACCTGTTGTTCAACAAAGCCAAATATAACTCCAACTGTATCATTTAAAAAGCCGGCAAATTCATTGGGAGTGTCAAACTTACCAAAGCCGACTTTTTTAATTACTAATTTATTTGATGACTTTTGAGTAGATATGATAAACCAAAGTGGGCGTTCTTTGGTGTCTATGTTCATATAGAAAGTCATCCCGTTTTCGTCAGAAACGGCTCTTAGGTTTTCATCTAATAACGAGAAATCTCTAATAATAGCTGTCAGCTCGGAGTTTGTTAATGCCACGGTTTTATTTTGAGTCCCACTTGTATTAATTTTGGCATAAATTTCGTCAACGGTTATTGTTTCTATGGATTGAACCTGAATATCGTTGTTCAAAAACGTTTTAAGGGGATTCCATAAAAAAGTCGGCTTCCATAAAACCGTCACGATCAATAACAAAAAGATGAGCATAACGATGAAAGCGATTGTTATACAGCCCGACTGCGCAATATTTAGAGTCTTTAAAATGATTTCTAAAATCTTTTGAATTAAAACGAATGGAAAGGTCACGATTTTTATGATCACCTTGGGTATTTGAGTGTACCAGGGAGGACCTTTTTCTTTATTTGTATATACAAGTTTGCCCTTTTGAACTTCTTGTCCCGAAGGGTGAAAAGTATAATTTACAACTTCTGTTTCTTTAATTGGTTTTTCTGGCGCATTAACTTGCTCGTTTAAAGGGTTTCCTCCCATTTTGATTTTGTTGTTAAATAAAAAAAGCAACTTGCAATAAAGGCAGTCGCAAATTGCATGATCCCCATTGAATTTAAAATTGCTTTTGGCAAATCAACAAATTGATTTATTAATAGTGTAATTGCAAAAATAAGCAGGGCTTTAATTATGATACTTAAAAGTAAGTTAATGTAGATCGGAAATTTCTTAATGAAGAAATATCTCAATGAAAAAATCAAACTAAAATTTCCGATCCAGATTGCCGGGAGCACAATTAATAAAAAAGGAGTAAATGATCCAAACATAGCTCCTTTTAGTAGGTTCGCAATTGAGGGGAGTAAAATGGCTGGAATTAATTTTGTCTTTTTATAATTAAAAGCTATAAAAATTAAGCAAAAGTTAATTATTGAACCGGTAATAATTTGCGAATCAGGCAGCAAAATCGGAATAAAGAAAAGAATTGAAGACAGGAGAATGTATTGATACTTTCCTAAGGTGTTTAAAATTTCAAGATTGTAAATTTGTACAAAGGTTTTGCCAAAATTGTTCATTTGCTAACAAATCCTTGAGAAATTAAATATAATATAAATGTTAACATAAAATTCACAATAATATGAGTACGAATAACGCAGTAGATTCCTTCATTGAGTTATTACAAAACAAAGGAGATAAAAAGTTTTCCATTCAAATTGCTCCCGCCGTAAGAGTAAGTATTGGCGAATATCTTGGCTATGCTCCCGGAACAAATGTTATTGGCGAATTAATCGGTTCACTTAGGGCCATAGGCATCGATTATATTTTTGATACAAATTTCGGGGCCGATTTAACTGTAATTGAAGAAGCTTTTGAGCTTGTTGAAAGAATTCGCAAGCACAAGTTGCTTCCAATGTTTACCACTTGTTGCCCAAGCTGGTATATGTTTATTGAAAAGCTTTATCCTGAGATTATTCCATATCTTTCGACTGTAAAATCTCCTCAGGCAATACTTGCTAGCCTTGTAAAAACATATTTTAGAGATAGCATTGGTAGTTCTAAAGAAAACTTTAAACATTTTGTGCTTGCGCCATGTGCCATGAAGAAGGAAGAAGCGAAAAAAAAGGAGCTTTGGGTGTTTGAAGATGAGCCCAATATTGATATGGTTTTGACGACTAAAGAAATGGTTGAAGTTTTTAATAAGCTGAAAGTTGATTTCAAAAATGTTGAAAAATCTGATTTTGATAATCCATTAGGACTGTCTTCGGGTGCAGGGGCGATTTTTGGCACTACGGGCGGGGTGATGGAGGCGGCTTTAAGAACGGCCTATTATTACTATACAGGCAAGGATTTAGAAGATTTTAATTTGTTAGAAGTTAGAAATACCGGCTTAGTTAAAGAAGGGGTAATTGACTTTCACGATATAAAATTGAATGTATGCACTTTTAATTCTCTGCAAGAAGTTAAGCCTATACTTGAAGAAATAAAGAAGACAGGGAAATCAAAATATCATTTTATTGAAGTTATGAATTGCCCCTTAGGTTGTATTGGGGGTGTGGGCCAATGGACTGATGATAAAACGGTTCTATTACAAAGAAGAAGAGCCATTTTTGAGTATGACAAAGAACATAAGTTTAAAGCTGCGCATCAAAATAAATATATAAAGGAACTTTATGATACTTATTTTCAAAAGGTTGGTGGGGAATTTGCTAAAAAACTTATGCACACGCACTATACTGACAAAACGGCCGAGAACACTGAAGAATTTGAATGCAAAATAAATTGATATCCGTTACTATTAAATATAAATTTTTATTCTGTAATGATGAAAGATAATTTCAAGTACAAGTTGGGGGTAGCTATTGGTGTGTTTGTCACAATAGTCGTAAATATGCTGGCAGTTCTGCTACCTTTGAATGGTAAAAGTACTGCATCGATTTCGGATCAGTTTGATGTATTTTTTGTCCCTGCAAATTACGTGTTTAGTATTTGGTCTTTGATTTACATTGGCTTGATTGGCTTTACAATTTACCAATTCAAATTAAAATCCAACGAGTACAAAGTGATCAAAGAAATTGCTCCAGCAGTAATTCTTACCGGAGTTTTTAATTCATTGTGGCTATTTATGTGGCACTATGAATATTTTGCCTGGACATTACCTTTAATGCTTTCTCTTTTAGTTTCATTGATTTTCATTGTAACTAAACTTCAAAAAGTTAAAAGCGCAGACAAGCCAAGATTTTTCGACTTGCTTATAAAAATGCCATTCAGTTTATATATTGGTTGGATCACTGTCGCAACAGTTGCAAATGCTACCGACATATTATTCCTATTAAACTGGAATGGATTTGGTTTAGCTCCTCAACTTTGGTCGGCTATTATGATTTTAATAGCAGGTGTTTTGGGCCTACTCGCAATTAAAAAGAATTCTGATTTTGCCTATGCTTCAGTTATTGTTTGGGCTGTTGCAGGCATCGCCGTAAAGTTTTCTAATGAATCTTTAATCACAACTGCAGCCATTGTTGTTGCTTGCTTGTTATTAATTTCTGCTGTATTAAAACAGTTCAATTCAAAGGAATCTAAGTAGTAGAAAGATTTTTAAGGAAGTGGAACGCTTTGAAGCTTTGCTTTTAAGTCTTCCACTTCTTTTTTAAGTTCGATCATTTTCATTTCGCGGCCTACCATATATTTGTTTAATTCTTGAAGCTCCTGGTTGGTTTTGTATAAATCGTTCCTACTGGTTAATACTTCGGCGGCCTTTGTTTCTATTTCGGTTGTTTGCTTTGTAATTTTTTGACCTTGAGATTCTAATTTATCTAGCAGATTATTAAAAGATTCGCTTATTTCGGTCATTTCAGTATTTGAATCTAATGTTAGCCTTACTTCGCTGCCGGGGTTTTTTGTGTGTTCGTTAATAAAATCTGAAAGTTTTGAAAAATTGTCGATAACTTCGGTTTTGAAGCTAAAAAACGAGAAAATCCCAAAAAATATTGAAATTATTGTCATAATAAGTGCGTTAATGACCATAAGATTCTGACCTTCTTGATAAATTTCTCTTGTGTTTGTTGATTCTAATAAAATAAGAGGCTGCTTAAAAACGTCATTAATAATTTTATATGATTTTAATTCTTGTTCGCTTACCTCGTTAAAAACTACGGGATTATTTTTAAGATCTTGAAGAATTTTGCTGTAATTGGTCTTTACCTCATTATTTCTTGTGTTAAACATTTTGATTGTTGTGTCTATCGATTCGAGGTAGGGATTCGATTTAGGTTTATTTAGATCCAATTTTTTAAAAATTACAAAAGATCCATGGCTTGGGCCTTCTCCTTTTGAATTCAAAATTGTGTGAGCAGCAACAAAGTAGACGTCGCCATCGCTTCCTATTAAATCGAGCAAATAATCTTTTTGATTAGTAAATTTTAATAGTGGAATGATTTGTCTTAGAAAATCCGAAGTTTCAGATTCACCGGACTCCGAATAGATTGCGCTATCCGAAATATTACCCTGAAAAACAATATCGTTTTTACTATTTAGAACGTAGAGGCCTTGTATATCAAGATTCCTCAAAGTATCTTCACTTAAATTGCCATCTATAAAGGATTGATTAGGTTTTTCGGCAAAATTATACATGTCTTCCCATACAGTCCAATCGTCAAGCAGGGGCTTCATTTCTTGTAAATTAAAGCGTAGGGTTTTATCAATATGGTTTATTAGGTTTGATTCGTTCTCTTTCTCCATAGCGCTAAATTTATTCTGGGCAAATATATCAAGTACCAAGGTGGTAATAATTATTAGCGCTGAAAAAATTGCAATGAAAAAAAGAAGGGTTTTTTTTCTAATGGACATTTTGAAGTTAACTACAAGATAAGTTTACATTTTTTTTCAAAGGATTCAAATTGTATTTTAAGCGTATATTGATTATGATTAAGTATATTTTTGCATAATAATGTATTTATGGAAGTGTCAAATAATTCGAGCGTATTAGCTGGCTCAAAAAGGATTTTGATTGTTGAAGATGAAGAGGCTTTAGCTAATGCATTAAAATTAAAACTTACTTCGGAAAAATTTAATGTTGGATGGGCTCCAAATGGGGCAATTGCTTTAGAAATGCTAGATAAAGAATCTTTTGATTTGATATTATCCGATTTGATTTTGCCTGTAATGGATGGTTTTGCAATGATGCAAAAATTAAAAGAAAAGGGCAATAAGGTACCAATAATCGTTTTATCAAACTTAGGTCAGGCAGAGGACATTGATCATGCAAAATCCCTTGGCGCTATCGAATTCCTAATTAAATCAAATGTTCCTCTAGCGAGGATCCCTGATTACATTAATAAAATTCTAAAATAAAATGGAAGACAAACTGCCCCCCAAAGAACAAACTCCCTTAACTCAAGGGAAATCTATTAAAGAATTAAATCCCGAAGAAATTTTAGTCAAATTAAATTACCTTTCTGCTGAAGATCTCGAAAAGGCTAAAAGTTTAGCCCCTAGAGGCGATATTGTTGGCTATTTACTCCAAGAAAAGAAGGTCACGAAAGATATTTTGGGGCAAGCTATTGCAGAGTATTATTCTCTTTTATATTTTGATTTAAACTCAATTGCTATACCAAAAGAAAATTTTGATGCAGTTGATCCTTCTAGTGCAAAAAATTTAAGATTTATACTTGTGAAATTCGGGAAAGAAATTGTAGAGGCAACTACGGATAATATTAAAAATATTGACGAAATTAAGAAATATTTAAATGAAAAGTTCCCTGGTCAAAAGTCTAAAATATATTTTTCTTTAACCGAAGATATAACTGATGGGCTTAAAATATATAAGGGTGGCTTAGAAAAAAGATTAGAAAAGATTTTAATTTCTGATGACCCTAATTTTGCTGCCATTTATTTTGACGAAATTATTAAAGAGGCCGTCGAAGGTGGTGCTTCTGATATTCATATGGAGCCTAATATTGAAGATGTTTTAATTCGATTTAGAATTGATGGTGTTTTACACGAAGTAGCTAGGATTAATCATGAATATTACGAAAATTTAATTAATAGGGTAAAAGTTTTGGCAAATATCAGACTTGACGAACACTATCGAGCTCAAGATGGTGCAATTAGATATTCTATTGACGAAACCCCACTTGATTTGAGAATTTCAATTATTCCGATTATGGAAGGGCAAAAGGTAGAAATTCGTGTTTTATCAGACTATATCAAAAACCTTGCACTTTCTGATCTTGGATTAATTGATAAAAACTTTGCTTTAGTCGATAGAGCTAGTAAAAAAACCTATGGAATGATTTTAACAACAGGACCAACAGGTTCTGGTAAAACTACAACCTTGTATTCCTTACTAAAGTTGCTCAATAAATCTGATGTAAATATCACCACAATTGAAGACCCTGTTGAATATCGAATAGTTGGTGTTAATCAAATACAAGTGAATCCTGAAAATGACATTACTTTTGCTAGGGGTTTAAGATCTGTTGTTAGACAAGACCCTAATATAATTCTAGTAGGTGAAATTAGAGATAAAGAAACTGCAGAAATTGCTGTAAACGCTGCACTAACAGGTCATTTGTTATTATCTACTTTTCACGCTAACAATGCTGCAACTGCCATTCCTCGATTATTGGATATGGGTATTGAACCGTTTTTATTGGCTTCAACCTTAAACTTGATCATTGCTCAGAGATTAGTTAGAAAGGTTTGTCAGGCTTGTAAATACAGTAAAGAATACTCGGAAAGCGATTTAAAGAAATTGATGCCAACCACCTATAAAAAGTACTTCCAAAACGTTCCAGCAAGACTTTATGCAGGGAAGGGTTGTCAAAAATGTAATTTCACGGGCAATAAGGGTAGAATTGGAATTTTTGAAATGATTTATGTTACTGAAACTATTCAGGATTTAATACTAGAAAGGGCTTCTAGTACAGCTATTTGGAAAGCTGCAGAATCAGAGGGAGCTGTTAAGTTTTTCGAGGATGGACTTAATAAAGTAATGTCGGGTGATATTTCATTAGAAGAATTGTTGAGAGTAGCTCCTGTTGAAAGTAAAGATGACAATGTTTATGCAAAAAAATAATAATAAAAAACAATCTATTTGGTCAAAAATAAAAGTGCTTTTCACTTCAAATCTTGGAGCTCAGGATTCTTATAAAAAATATTTCTTTGAAAGTTTAGCCACAATGCTCGCTTCGGGCATAGATATCAGAACTATTCTTTTTGATATGAGATCACAGGCTAAAGATAACTCCGAGTTGATTTTTTTGGATAGAATAATAGTCGCTATCGAAAATGGAACTCCAATTTGGAGGGTTGCTCAAAATGAAAAATTAGTTGGGGGGCATTACCTTTCACTAATAAAAATTGGTGAATTAAGCGGGTTTTTACCTGAAAATCTCGATACTATTGTCAAACAAATGGATAGAGATCGAGAATTCAATAATAAATTAAGATCTGCAAGTTTATATCCTTCCTTAGTTGGTGCCTTGTTATTAATAGTGGCAGTTGTATTAATGACCTTTGTTTTCCCTAAAATTTTAGGTGTTTACGAAAGTTTAAATATTGAATTACCTACAATTACTAGAATTTTAATTGCTGTAGGAGAATTTATGGCTGCAAATGCCGCTTGGTTTATACCATTGGTTCTTTTCGTCGTGTTTATTGTAATTTATTTGCTTTTTTTTAATAAAAACACAAAAAAGTATGGTCAGATGATTATGTTTAAAATCCCCGGAGTAGGAAACCTCCTTCTTGAGCTAGAGCTTTCGAGGTTCGGATATTTAATGAATAGTTTAATCCGTTCGGGGATTTCCTTACCTGAAAGTTTAAGACTAGTTGTGGATTCTACACAGATGTATGAATACAAAAAGATTTATGAATATATGGCTTATTACATTGAAAAGGGTTATACGATGGATATGATATTAAGTTCTTATCCCAAAATTGATAAGTTTATTCCTATGTATCCAAAACAATTGTTGATTAATGGTATAAAAGCTCGAAAAATTGCTGAAAATTTTCTAAAAATTGGAGAAATATATGAAAAGAAAAATGAAGGAACTCTTAAGGATTTAAGTGTTCTGTTTGAACCAATACTACTTCTAATTATTTGGGTTTTTGTAAGTATTTTTGCAATTTCAATAATTATGCCAATGTATTCAATATTAGGTGGGCTAAATGATATAGGAGGTAACAGCAGTACACTTACAACAACCGTTCAACCTACCAATGTTATTAATGATATTAACCAAATTGAATAAAAAGGCTTTTTCACTAATAGAAATCCTTCTGATAATAGCACTAATGAGTGCAGTGCTTTTAGTTGGCATCCCCTTAGGACAAACAGCATTAACCGGGAGCGAAATTGATACTGCTTATGAAGTTTCTTTGAAATCTTTGCGACGTGCTCAGGCTATGTCTCAAGGTGGGTTTGAGGATTCGACTTGGGGAGTAAAATTCCAGCAACCAAACGTAATAATTTTTAAAGGTTCAAATTTTCAAACACGAGATACAGCATACGATGTTTTAACAGTGCTCGGCGCAAAGGTAGGATATTCAGGTGTCGACGAAGTGTATTTTTCAAAAATCGATGGGATACCTAGTACTACTGGATCCGTAAATATTTATAGTTATGAAAAATCAAGAGTAATAAATATTAATTCAAATGGTTTAATGTTTTGATCTATTAAATGAAAAAAGGATTTTCGACAGTAGAAATAATTTTAAGTTTGGCGCTTTTTATGGTGCTGGTTTTAGGCCTATCGTCTGGAATGTTCTATGGTTTAGATTCAAGAAAAAAGGTAACTGAAGAAACTAAGGCTGCTTTTTTATTAGATGAATCGGCTGAAATTTTGTATAACATCAAAGATATTTCATATTCAAATTTAGTTGATGGGACATGGGGTTTAGTTCAAAATTCTGGTGTTTGGGGCTTAGGGCCTTCACCAGATATTGTCGATGGTTATTCAAGATCAGTTATTATTAGTGAAATTGATGCGACTAACAAAGCCGCTGAAATCAAAATCAATTGGGTAACTGATGCCGGGGTAAAAGAAATATCTCAAACTGTACGTTTTAGTGATTGGGAAAGGACTATTGAAACGGCCGTTATATGGAACACTCCCTCGTTAATTGGTTCGTATAACATAACAGGCACAAGTGCCGGATTAAGTGTAAGAGCAATAAATAATACTGCATATGTAATTTTAAATAGCGCCACATTGGATATGCACGCATTAAATTATACTAATACTTCTAGCGTTCAACCTTTATTTAGTAAGCTATCGGATTCAACTGGCCAGCTTTATGATTTGGTGGTAGATGAAAATTATTTATATGGAACAAGTAGTTCTAATACCAAGGAATTTATTATTCATGATATTTCAAATATCAATGCTCCAGTTCAAATTAGTAGTCTTAATCTAACTGGTAATGCGAATGCTTTAGGTATAGCAAAGTCTGGCAACTATGTTTTTGTTACAAGGGCATCCTCAAATACTACTACAGATCCAGAGTTATCAATTATCAATGTTACAAATCCTCTTGCCCCAACAGTTGTTTCTAATTTAAGTCTTGGAAGAAATATAATTGCCAATGATATTGCTGTGAGTGGGAATTATGCTTATATTGCTACATCTTCAAACAATGCCGAGTTAACAATTGTAAATATTACAAATTTATCTGCCCCAACCTTTTTGAGTGCCTTAGATCTTACTAATAATGACGATGGATATAGAATTTTGGTAAATAGTGGAACTGTTTTTTTAGCAAAAAAAACAGGCCCTTTACATATTGTTAATGTAAATAACCCTAACACACCTGTCCAAATATCAGTTTATAATGCTGGGGGCTTAGTTGGTGATATGGTTTTAGGGATTCCAAATAATCAGAATTTGTTTTTAGCAACTGCAAATACTACACGAGAACTTCAAGTTTTGGATATTACTAATTTAGCAAGTCCTACCTTATTGGGTTCGTACAATACTGCTTCAGCTCTGGCTGGAATTGATTATGATCCTGTCAGAGAATTGTTATTATGTACAGGAAGTAATGCGGTTGATTTTAATATTTTTGGACCAACACCAACGCCTTAATTAATATGAAAAAAGAATTTAAAGGATTTACATTAATTGAAGTTTTGCTATATTTAGCGATGTTATCAGTCTTTATTGTTGTAATTTCTTCATTCTGGCAAGGACTTATGGATATAACCGAAAAAGGTAAGGCGATGAATACGGTAAATACTGAAGGTCAGTTTATTATGACAAAAATACTCCAGGGAATTCGTGAATCTGAATCGATAAATGCCCCAATAGCCGGCAATTCCGCTTTAACTTTAAATGTAACCTTTTTAGATGTTAGTAAAAATCCAACGATAATTGAATTTAATAGCGGGAATTTAAGATTATCCGAAGGCATTACTCCTTTTGCGAGTCTAAATTCAGGTGAAGTGGTTGTGTCTAATGTTTCCTTTACTAATAATACGGGTTTGAATTCGAAGGGTTTAGTTAGGGTTCAGTTCACAGTAAATTATAAAAATCCTGATGGAAGGTCAAATTTAAATTATTCTCAAACATTTTATGGTTCAGCATCGCTCAAATAATAAAAAAGGTTTTGTAACTTTGGCCAGTGTAATATTACTGATGTTTATTGCTATCGCAGTATTTACGAGTATTCTAACTATTAATATCGATAGTTTTAAAGGAGTGGAAGCATTAAGGGAGGGACTAAGAGCTAAAACTTTAGCTAATTCTTGTGTCGAAATTGCCTTAGACAAATTGAAATTAGATGACACATATACCGGCAATGAAGTTATCCAAATTACACCAATTGATCAATGTGAGATTTTACTAATTTCGGGGACAGGCAATACAAATAGAGTCATACGAACAATTGGTCGGACTGATGGGTATGTACGAAAGATTGAAGTGTCGATTAGTGAGATTAATCCCGATACAATAATTTCAAATTGGCTAGAAAAAGAATTTTAATTTTGAAATAATATTCACAATGTCTGATCTAGATTTATTAACGGGAGTCTTGATCATCTTTGTTATTTCGCTTGGTATTCTATTCTTTTTGAATATAGTTGTTAGGAATTTAGGGAAAATTGGGAAACTGGAATTGTTTATGGTTATTATTATAATAA
>CAZLRZ010000013.1:13446-20208 GCA_964562165.1 uncultured Candidatus Saccharibacteria bacterium | reverse complement strand
CCCCATTACATTCGGGACATTTTAATTCACGCATATATTTTTCAATTTCCTGCTTTATATAGGAGGACTCTGTCTCTTTATATCTTCGAGTCAAATTTGGAATTACGCCTTCGAATTTTATATTTGTAATTGATTCGGAATCTCTACGCTCGCTTTTATACTCTACTCTGTATGTTCTTTCTTTACCGCCATAGAGTATTAGATTCATCTGAGCGGGCGTTAAATCTTTTATTGGTGTTTTTAATGAAAAGCCTTCTATTAATGCAACTGACTTTAAAACTTGCATATACCAAGAGTTCACATTATCAGCCATTTTTGACCAGGGGAAAATTCCACCCTCGCTAATTGTTAAGTTAGGGTTAAATATTGTTTCCGGATCAATTTCTGTTATTTTGCCCAATCCTGCACACTTTGGGCAGGCTCCATAAGGAGAATTAAATGAGAAGGTATGTGGTTCAACATCTGGGAAAGATTCCCCCGTAATTGGATCAACCAACTTCTCAGAAAAGAACAAATCTTTTTTAGTATCAACAATAAAAACCAATAACTCTCTATTTCCATTGTTCAAGGACAATTCCACAGAATCTGTGAGCCTTTTTGCAAATTCAGGATCTTTTGCTTTCTCTTTTGAAAGTACTAAACGATCGACTACTATATCAATATTGTGACTTTTAAATCGATCAATTTTTATGTCTTCATCTAATGAAAAAATTTCGCCATCTACCCTAACTCTTAAAAATCCTTGGTTTAATAACCTTTGAAACAATTCTTCATAAGTCCCCTTTCGATTCTTAACGATTGGAGCCAAAAGCATGATTTTAACCTCGTTTATTTCAAGTTTATTAGGAAGATCAAAAATTCTATCAACAATTTGTTGAACAGATTGCGATTCTAATCTTTTACCTGAGACTAAACTGTGTGGATGCCCTACCCTTGCGTACAATAATCTTAAATAATCATAAATTTCAGTAACTGTTCCGACTGTTGATCTTGGATTGTGTCCTGCGCTTTTTTGATCAATTGAAATTGCGGGAGATAAGCCTTCGATAGAATCTACATCAGCTTTCTCCATCATTCCTAAGAACTGTCTTGCGTATGAAGACAATGATTCAACGTATCTTCTTTGACCTTCGGCATAAATGGTGTCAAAAGCAAGCGAAGATTTTCCCGAACCTGAAACTCCGGTTATTACAACAAGTTTATTCTTGGGGATAGTTACATTAATATTTTTTAAATTATGGGCTCTTGCCCCTTTAATAACAATATTTTCCACAAATCAAATCAATCAATTAAACCCCTAATTATACTAGATAATGGACATCAGGAGCAATCTTATTAAATAAGTATAATCTTGCACCATTAATATAATTTCTCTATACTAGAGTAGTAAATAACTTTTATTAGTATAAAAATGCCCAATACAGAAATTTCTGATTTAAATAGCGATAGACCTACGCTAACACAAAAGAGGTCGTCTAACCTGGCTACCCCAGGGGCTTTTCCATCTTCTATTCCTAAGATCGGAGCTTTCGACAAGCCAATTCGTTTACAAGGTAATATAGAGCAACCATCAAGACAGGCTTCGGTTCCATCTGGTGGAGAGAGAATGAAAAAAGAAACTGATGAAGAACAAAAGGGTTCTGCAAGTAGAATAATAATTTGGGGAATAATCGTTGTTGCACTCGCAGTTGCGTCATATTTTGCACTTAAGAATGTATTAAATAGCACACCTAGCTCAGATGTTCAGCCAACGGTAACTGTAACTCAAGATCCTCTTGCAATATTCATTGATAAGGAACAAAAACTCGATAGCGAAGCCGATTCTTTAGCAGATTTTGATACTTTTACGGATAATACTCAAAATGTAGGTTTGGCTTTAGATTCACAGTTCTCACTATCAAATCTTGATGTCAGTTTATACACTTCGTTTACTAGGATAGCTTTTTCTACAGACGCTTTATCCGGTGACGCTGCTATCCCCTCAGTTATTGCTGAATATTCGAAAAATGGTTTAAATGAAATTTCTTTAACTTTTTCAAATACAGCTTTTGGGGCCGATACATCAATATTAAATGGTAAAGAGCTTCCAATTAATACAAAAACAGTTAGTTCAATCTCTTCTTCTGAATCATCTTTGATAACTGGAGCATTAGAATTCACAGTCAACTTAAATTATGAAAGTGCATACTTAATTCATTTAAGTTCTTCTGATAATCCGGTTATTTACTTAGACATATTAGAAGTTGAAAATACAAACCCTGAACCAACAGCAGTTATTACTGGATCTCCTAGTATAACAACAACAGTTAAACAAACGATTAAACCATCTTTAACACCAACTACAGCCTTAGGAAATACTCATCAAACAGTATTTTCAATTGATGCAAAAGAATTAAGTGATGGCTTAACAAACAATTCTGCTTCAGCAGGATTATTTAACAATGGAAAATCCTTTAACTGGGCAGATTATTCAGATGCTTTCCATTTCTACAGAGCAATTAATAAAGGTGATGGTGGTAATAAATATCCAACAGTTACAGCTAAATACGAAGGCAATGTTTTAGTTGTAGAAGTTTCAAATTTACAAGCAAGAAATGTGGCTTCACCAGCACAAACATTCCCAGGAGCAAGAGATGTCCAATCATTAGAGGCCTCCCAATCGGGTAATGTGTTAAGATTTGAATTCACTGTTTCTTCACAAAAGCAGTTTAAGCTTTCGTTCCAAGAATACTTAGATTCAGAAAGTTTATTGATTCAAATAAAACACTAATAAAGGTTAGATAAAGATTTAAAAGGCCCTGGAATAAACTTCCGGGGCTTTTTTTACGAACTTCAAAGTGTGACTAAATCACGAAATGTTTTTTGATTATCAAATCAAAGAGTATATTGAGCTGTTCTAACTCTGCAGGTGAAAATTCATAAAGGACATAATCAAGCCCCGGAATTGGAATCCCGTTTCGGTTTTCTATTCCAATACGAATTCTATGAAAATATGTGCTTTTTAATTCTTCTATAATGGAATTAATCCCATTATGTGTTTTGGGGCCTTTTCCAAACTGAAATTTATATTCTCCCAAGTCAAGATCAAGATCGTCGTGTACAACTATCATAGCCTGAATATCTCGGGAAAAATTAATGAACCTTTTGACAGCAAGGCCAGAAAGATTCATTAAGGTTTTTGGTTTGATTATAAAAAGGTTTAAATCAGGGAAGAAAATTTTAAAAAAATGCCTTTGTTCTTGTTCAAGGGATTCATATCCAAGTTCTTTCGCTTTATTTATAAAATAGTCAACGAATAAAAACCCGACATTATGTCGAGTATTTTCATAATCCTTGCCAATATTCCCTAACCCAACCATTAATGTGGGCTTAGGATCATTTTTTAAATCAAATTTGAGAATCATTGTGCAGATGATCAGAACTAATATTAAACGTTACCGGTCCATCGTTTTCGAGTGAAATTTGCATATATTCACCAAAAGATCCGGTTTTTACTTTATATCCCTCTTTTATTAGTTTATCGCAAAATTTTTCATAAAGCGATTTTGCTTCTTTAGGATTTTTGGCTTCGGTGAAGGATGGCTTTGTCCCCTTCTTTAAATTCGCATACAGTGTGAACTGCGAAACTACTAGTATTTCAGCATTTTCTTCTTTAATGTTTTTCGAAAAATGGGATTTATCAGAATTTGAATCTGGAAAAAACTTTAAACTGGAAATCCTTTGTGTAATATATTCAATATCCTTTTCGGTATCAAGTGAACCAATACCTAAAAATATTAAAATGCCTTTATTAATTTCGGAGAATTTGGACTTATTTATAAAAACATTAGCCCAATTAACTTTTTGGACTAGAGCAATCATAATTGATTAACTGAAAATTATTTTTCTGTAGCAACTTCAATCTTTTTTTGACCTGCGTGTTTGTCAGTCATATTAGTGAATTTGACTGTACCATCAGCAGTTGCAAAGACTGTGAAATCTTTACCTAATTTTGTGTTTTTACCTGAGTGAAATTTTGTTCCTTTTTGTCTAACGATGATTCCACCTGATCTGATTGCTTCTCCACCGAATACTTTAACACCTAGTCTTTGACCTGGTCTTTTTACGTGTTTATTTGAACCACCTTGTTGTTTTGTATGTGCCATTTCGTTTTATTAGCTAATTTTATTAATTTTAATAACGGTGATATATGCTCTTTGACCGCTTGATTTTCTGTATCGAGATTTTGCTTTGTAAATAAAGGTTTTAACTTTTTCTCCTCTTTTTTGTTCAATAATTTCACCGCTAACAGTGGATTTTTCGAGCATTGGAGTGCCAATTTCGACTTTGTCACCATCAACCTTTAATAAAACCTCAGTATATGAGACTTTATCACCAACTTCTCCTGGAATTTTATCAACTTCAATATTAACGTTTTCTTCGACGAGATATTGGTTTCCGTTGATTTTTATAACTGCATATTTGTTTTTCATTTTTTACTTCGATTTATTCAATAGACTTGCAGATGTTAACATTAAATTGTTGGCGATGTCAACTGATTTCCTACTGGTCTGAACCGACTGAACAAGCCCTAGGCAAATAAGAATCATAACTGTTGAACTACCTCCATAACTAATTAAAGGTAGAGGAATTCCGGTTACGGGTAATTTCCCTAAATTCATACCGATATTAATGAAAATATGGAGGAATAATAGAATCCCTACGCCTAAAGCTAAGAATTTTCCGAACTCATTTTTACTTTCGCGAGCAACTTTTAAAATTCGCAGTAATAAAACAAAATAAATGCCCAAAAGGATTACTGCTCCAACGAAGCCGAATTGTTCGGCGTACGCTGCAAATGCGAAATCCGTATAAGCCTGTGTTAAAACTCGTAAACTAGACTGTGTTCCTTGAAGATATCCCCTACCCCAAAACATTCCTGAGCCTATAGCGATTTTTGACTGGATAACTTGATAGCCTGAGCCGCTTGGATCGCTTTCTGGGCCTTCAAAAAAAGTGAGGACTCTTTCTTTTTGATAGTTTGTTATTCCACTATTCCATAATGTAGGGATCCCTAACACTACGATTAATCCAACTATTAGGGTAGGAATAAAAATCTTAGGCTTAATTTTTAAGAAAAATATACTCACAATTAAAGTTACAAAAATCACTAAAATATTTGTCCAGTTAAATTGCGAAAATAATCCGATATGAAAAGATGGAGATTCAAATGAGACTTCCCATATTTGGAGCGCCAAAGATATTCCTAAAAATAGCATCAATATTATTTTTACAAGGAGTAGTGGCTTAGGAAAAAGAATCAATAATATTAAAAGCCATAAGGCCATGCTAATTAGCGCGTTTCCAAGTGAAGGCTGAATCAGGGTCAAGAAAATTAGGGGTAATACCATTAAGGCGTTTTTTGATAATATTTTTAAGACCGGTCGAGATTGAAAGATTTGGGATAATTTACTCTTTTTGGGCTTTGACATCGAAAGTCTGTTAAATACAGGTTTGTTTTCTAAAAATCGGATATCATATAAAGCTTTGGCGGTTATTAAAATAATAATAATTTTTGCATATTCTGCAGGTTGTAATGAAAAGAAGCCTATGTCAATCCATCTGTTCGTTCCGGCCGTTGTTTCCCCAAAAAACTTAACAATGATTTGTAACAATAAGGAAACTATATATCCGAGTTTTAAAATGCCCTGATTTTCGAGCCACGAGATGTCTATTGAGAGTAAAAGAAAGTAAACTGACATACCGAAGATTAGGAAAATAATTTGTTTGGGCAATGTTTGCCCTAGCGCTGAATTTTCCGGATAATTAAATGTAGTACTATAAATCACTAAAAGCCCAATTAGCGAAAGCAGTATTATTAATGCGGTGAGTATAAAATCTTGTTTTTTGAGTTTCTGCCAATTCATACTATAATCAATTGTGAGTATGCAAATTATAGCTTAAAGTTCCCAAATAATGACAAGAATTTCAAAGAAAATATTTGATAAATTAATGGCGACATATCCTGATATTAAGTGCGCTTTGAATTTTCAAACCCCATGGCAACTATTGGTGGCTACTATTCTTTCGGCTCAGTGCACTGATGAAAGGGTTAACAAGGTTACTGTAGAATTATTCGATAAATATCCAAACGTAGAAGATTATTTAGATATTGAATTATCAGAGCTAGAGAAACTGATCTTCTCAACTGGTTTTTACAAAAACAAGGCTAGGTTTATTAAGGCCGCTTCAATGAAGATAGTGGAATCCTTTAAAGGAGAAGTCCCAAGTACTATGGCTGACCTGATAAAAATCCCCGGCGTTGCTCGCAAGACTGCCAACGTAGTCCTTTCAGAAGGGTTTAATATTAATGAAGGTATTGCCGTTGATACTCACGTGATTCGTTTATCAAATCGATTAGGACTTACCAGGCAGAGTGATCCAAAAAAAATAGAAATTGATCTAATGAAACTATATGAAAAAAAGGATTGGCATGATATTACTCATTGTTTAATTACTCATGGTAGAAAGGTTTGTACTGCAAGAAATCCAAAGTGTGCGACCTGCGAACTCAATAAAATTTGTCCTTCTAGTCGGATCTAACTTATTTCTGGCCAATCATCAAAATTAATGCGCTCAGAATATATAGCAAATAGCTTGTTAATAATATAACTCCTTCCTTCCAGTTAAGACTATCCTTTGTTCTTGAGTAGTAATTGAAGAGTAATAAAGCCAAGGCTAAGAAAAGAACTGTAAAGTAATAAAAGACTGAGCCGGTAATAT
>CAZLRZ010000013.1:0-13346 GCA_964562165.1 uncultured Candidatus Saccharibacteria bacterium | reverse complement strand
AAAATCAAACCCAAAAAAGACAATAGCTTTTTATTTAACGATAGCTGTGGCCTTTGTGTTAATGAAAACTTCCCTTTTAGAGTGGATAAAATAAATAAATAGAAAAAATAAGAAAGTACCAATATAACTCCGTCAAATCTTGATAATTGACCATCAAATGAAAGTACAATATTTATTAATGCAATAACGGAAAGTAGGTTTAGATTATCAGAAGAAAAAATTTCATTAGTTTTCAACTCCTTTTTGTTAATTGCTATAACGCCTGCTACTAAAGTAATTAAGACTATTGCAGTTCCGAGGGCATTCCCTAAAGCTAGCTCGGGAATATTTAATTGAATTGAAGTTAGAGCTATAAAAAACTCCGGTACAGAAAGCAGGATACCAATCGATGTAATAATAATTAGTTTACGACTTAAATTTAAACTTTGGGCCAAATTAATCCAAAGATTTAACAAGAGTCCGTTTAGGGGAATCATAATTATCAATATCGCAAAAATCGATAAGAGTAGGAATAATGAATCAGTCATTAATAAAAGGCACCAAAATATGATATTATTACATACAGTTTAGATTTATTAGAGCATGAATTCAAGTCCCAAATATCAGTTAAACAAGCTAATTTTCGATGATTTTAATCGACCGAGTGGAATATTGTTGTTGAACAAACCTTCAGATATTTCGTCACACGATTTAGTCGATCAAGTCCGAAGAAAATTCAATATTAAACAAGTTGGACATGCGGGTGCCTTAGATGTGTTTTCCAGTGGGCTTATGCTAATTTTAGTTGGCAAGGCAACCAAACTAAGTAATGAGATTTTGAATTGGGACAAGGCTTATCAAGCTAGAATAGTTTTTGGATTGTTCAACTACACACAAGATCCCGAGGGTGAAATCTTAAGATCTCAACCAGATTTTATTCCAACAGATGAGGAACTTAACAAGGTCTTAGACTCTTTTAAAGGAAAATATAATCAATTTGTATCCATCTACAGTAGTGTAAAAGTTAAAGGGATTAAATTAAGAAAAATCTTGAGAGACCCCCGATACACTTTTGAAGTTTCTAAAAAGGAGAATTTAAAAGAACTGATAATAAAAAGAAAAGATTCCGAAGAACTATTTACAACAATTAACGTTCCCCAAAGAGAAATTACAATTTACGATATTAAACTTTTAGAAAACGGTGCAAAACTCGGCAAGGAATTGCCTTTTAAAGGGATCGATCCCGATAAGAAATATGGTTATTGCGATATCTATGTAAAATGTTCTAAGGGCACATATATTAGGCAATTAGCTGAAGATATTGGAAACAAATTGGGAACAGATGCTGTTTTAGCTTCCTTAAATAGAAAAGAACTCGGAGTCCTCAATGAGTCTATGGTAATCGACCTCGAAAAAATCTAAGGCCAAATTTTTGGCCAAGCAAAAACGTCAGACAAAACAATACAAAATTCGGTGAATTTATTCGGCTAGATGAAGGTAAAACGTGTAAACGCCTTTGTTGCAATTGTCTTTGGTCTCACAGACTTTTCTCCAGATTCCACCACTAAAATTCCCTCCTTTATATAGCCAACCATCGTGTGCTGCATAAATATATGCATGAGTTGTAGAAGAAGCAATATCAATAGCATCATGCCATTTGCCCCATCTCCAACCGTATGAAGAAGTGTAATAGAAAGGGCTTCTGAGTGGCCAGCTAATTTGAGCTGAACCTCCGCAATTTGAGAATGTCCCCGTTGGGAGTAGTGAGCAAGGATTAACGGAACTACCATTTACCTTTGTTGCAAAATGAAGATGGGCTCCACCCGGACCCTTAGGGATCACATAGCCGGAATACCCTTGCCTACCAATGATAGTTCCTTTTAGGACATAAGTTCCATTACCTAAATTAGCAACATTATTAAAGAGTTCTTGTTCAATTTTATTTTGCATAGCAAGAGTCTTTTGTTCTTCTTGAGAATAAATGTTGATCAAGTCGGTGTTTTGTTGAATGCTTGCGGTAAGTTCATTTCTCTTTTTATAGAAAACTGCTCTTTGGCCATCAAGTTCACTCTGCTTAGTTGTTAAAGAGGCTTTTTCGGTTTCTAATGTAGTTTGGTCAAGTAGTATTTGCGCTTTATCCTTTTCTAATTGTATTTGTTTTTTTTCTAAGTCTGCTTTTTTAAGATTCAAATCGTCCAAAAGCTTGTTAGTTTCCATTTGGAAAGACTTTTGATAAACACTTAGTTTAATTATGTCTCCACCCTGTTCACTTAAAAACATATCTAATTGAGAAAAGGTTTTTTCGGCAATATAAATATCTACAAGCCTTTTATCTGTTTCATCTTCTAGCTTGAAAATTTCGCCTTTTGCGGTAGCAATATTGATTGTTGTGGTTTCGATTGTTTCTGTAAGAATTTTAATTTGAAGATTAAGTTCTTGAATAACTAAATCCTTCTCTTTTATTTCAGTATCGAGTAAATCGATTTGGTTCTTTAGAATTAAAATTTCATTAGAATATTGGCTTTGTAGAGATTTGTCCTTGTTTAAAGACTGTTGAATTGAGTTCTTTTGATTTTTAATATCTTTTAACTTCTGCTGAACTGCTGCAAGATCATCCTGCAATGTGGCGTTCACTGTTAAAATAGGTGTAGAAAAGCTAAAGGCGATTATTACAACTAGAAGGATATTTAATTTTTTAATTAAATTCTTCATATATATAATATATCACAATTTAATAAATATATTTTCTGATGGCTACAATGCTGTTGAAGGCCCCGACTAATGCACCAATAACTAGTGTGCCAGTAAAGAACAAAATATAATGAATAGGTTCAAGTGAAGGCCAGGTCAAATTCCCAAAAAGGTTCATTATAAATGTAACAGCAGAACTCGTTCTGTTTAGATAGAAAACTATGAAGTATATAATGAAAATTATTGAATTTGCTATAAAGGACCCGACCATCCCATAAAATGCTCCCTCAAAAATAAACGGGGATCTGATAAACCAAAGACTACCACCAACTAATTGCATGATCCCAATTTCTTCGGCCCTCGAAAAAGTTCTAAATTCAACTGTTAATAGTGTAAATAAGAAAATAACAACGAGTAATAAACCAATAATAATGCCTCCTCCGATTCTAAGCCAGTAAAAGAGGGTTTTGATCATGTCGATTGATTCTTTACTATATCGAACTGCAAAAATGTCGTCGTTATTAAGCTTTTCATTTGATAAATATGTGATTAATTTATCCGCGTCATCAATACTTTCTAATCTTACGCCAAGGCTAGGTGGCAAGACGTTTGATCGAATATTTTGTGCAAGTTGAGGATCTTTTTTTTCTTGAACTGCTTTAAATTCTGAAATAGCGCCCTTTTCGTCTGTATATTCAACGTGAAATACTTCCGGCATTGCCACTAAGTCGTCGTTAAGTTTTTTAATAACAGGTTCTTCTGTGCCAGCATTAAAGAATACATATATATGTGGCTTGTTTTCGATTGAAACAAGAAATAAGTTTGAAAGGTAGGCCAATAATAAAAATACACTAGCAATAAAGAATGCTAAAGTCATAACCAAAACTGATGCCCAGGCAAGCCAGCCACTACGCTTGATTTGCTTTTTTGTATTCCCGAATGACCTGTTGATTGATGTAAATACTCCCATATTTTATAATGTTTTTAAGATTTATTTTTACCTAATGCTTTTTGTATTTGTTTGATTTGAACGTCCGTTAATTTATCAATATTTCTTAAATGTTCAATCCCCTTCTCTTTTATGCTGTCTAGATTGAGGTAGCCGATCTCTTTTAAGGTTTTAATTAAACTTTCGTTGAGTTCGGTTTCTTCAAGTGGAATTGGCTTCTCCTCGTTTGGTGTGATCCTTGCGTTCAAAACAATTTTTGGAGCTTTTGATTTAACTGAAAAAGAAATTTTCTTTTTACCCTTCTCCGCTTCTTTTTTTTCTACAACTGGCTTGTCCTTTTGGACAGTTTCTTCATCCTTTGAGGATAAGTTTTCAACTGCCTTCTCTGGTTTTACTGAGTGTAGTTGAATTGGTTCCGAGGATTCGTTTGAAGTTATAATCTTCATACTATATTCGTCAACATCGTCATATCCGCCCTTATAATCGTCTCTAATAATTTCACCTTTTTGCAATCTAATTACTCTTTTATGCATTGAATTTACAATATCAGAACCATGAGTTGACATTAAAACTGTTGTGCCCCAATTATTAATTTTATATAAAATCTGAGCAATATCCCAAGCAGTTTCTGGATCAAGGTTACCGGTAGGTTCATCTGCAATTAACAGCTTAGGATTGTTAGCCATGGCTCTTGCAATTGCAACTCTTTGTTTTTCTCCTCCAGATAATTGTTCCGGGAAGGCTTTCATTCTGCTACTTAATCCAACTATGTCGAGTAAATATGGAACGTTTTCTTTGATTTCTTTTTCGGGTTTACCGGCTGCTTCCATTACAAAGGCAATGTTTTCGTAGGCCGTGAGTTCATTGATTAATTTAAAGTCCTGAAATATTACACCGATCTTTCTTCTGAGTGTATAAACTTGCTGCCTGTTAAATTTGGTGATGTCTTGATCGTCAAAATAGATCTTGCCATTAGTAGGGACTTCTTCGCGGATTAATAATTTGATGATTGTGGTTTTACCTGATCCTGAAGGCCCTACTAGAAAGGCAAATTCGCCATCCTGAACCTCAAAATTGATTTCATTTAAGGCTTCGTAATTGTTGTCGTATTTTTTTGAAACTGTTACAAATTGAATCATTTTTTCCTTTCTAACAATATAGTGTATAGAAAACTGGCCCTTTATGCAATTTCAAATATCGCTTCAAATTGTGTATTTCTTTTGTTATATTGTTCTTTACTAATTTAAATATTTTTCAGAATGGAAGAATCAAAAAAAGGGAATAAAAGATGGTTAATGTTTTTCATTTTATTTGGTATCACATTACTTTTATGCGCTTTATGTGTTTTATGTCCAGTACTCATTTTTTCCTCCGGGTTTAATGCTGATTCATCTAAAACAATAGTTTCTGCTTCAAATTTGGATCTTGAATATGTAAGTGGAGATGAAGAAAGTGAAAAGTCAATTTTAATCATTCCAATAACTGGAACAATTCTAAATGAAAAGCCAGATGACTTTTTGTCATTTTTATATACCGATATGACTTTTGGTTATGACGTAAAAAACGTTTTGATTAACGCCGCAAATGATCGCTCAATCAGGGGTGTCGTTTTAGCGATAGATTCCCCAGGTGGCACAGTAACCGGATCAAAAGCAATTTCGGACGGTGTTGCAGAATATATTGAAAAAAGCGGGTATCCTGTTGTCTCTCACATTATGGGGTTAGGCGCCAGTGGCGGATATTGGGCCGCCGCATCGGGTGAATACATAGTTGCAGACAGCGGTAGCATGATCGGCAGCATAGGTGTCATTTTTGGCCCATTTAAATATTACAATAAAGTGACATCCGAAAATGATGGATCAACAAGTGTTTCCACCGAAAATGGAATCGAGACATACTATATAACTTCTGGTGAATATAAAGATTTTGGGAATCCATACAGACCAATGTCTGATATCGAAAAGCAAATAATGCAAGAAGACACAAATGATGTTTATGAGGAATTTGTTAGTTATATTAGTAAGCAAAGAGATATTCCAGTCGCCAAAATAAAATCGGATGTAAAAGCTCTTCCTTATGGAAATAAGAGATCTTTGGAATTAGGCTTGATTGATGAAACGGGTTCAAGGGATTTAGCCTATGAATACATTAACAAAAAACTCGGTTTAAACGGAGATTATAAAATAGTCAAACAAGTTGAAGCGACGGACTTTTGGAGTTCTCTATTTTCTGTTTTGGGAAATGACTCTACATTATCAGTCAGTGAAAAATATTTGGACAATTCTCTAAAAAACAAGCTTTTGTTTTTATATAAGAACTAAATATTGATTTTTATCATTGATTTAAGTTACTATAAATAAACTCTGCCCAGTTTAATATATTTTTAAAATACATTAAAATGGCAAAATATTCCCCAAAGTCAAAGGCTGCTAGGGCTAAATCTAGATTCATTGAGAAAAATCCTGTAAAGCCGGCAAAATTAGCAACTGAAAAAATCGAAAAATCACAAATATCCCTAAAGACAGAGGATGTTGCAGTAAAAAGCCCAAATGAAATTGAAGATTTCCAATCCGGTGTTAAAAACAAATTTAAATATTTAACTTCCTTTTTATCAATCGTCTTAATAGTTATTGGCTTATATTTCTTATTAAATGGTCTGTTTTCGTTAGCAGTTAAAGATACGGCTACTGATAATACTGTTCCAACTATTGCAGAAAATGTTGTTGTAGATGGAACCGGAGTAATAATGGATAATTTACCAGATGGTAATATTAGCGATGGCAGTAGCACGGGTAGAGTTGAAGCTGCTACTTTAAACGCCAGAGAAAAATCAGACTTAAATATTTCAAGAATGAATCAAACAGGAAGATGGAATGCAACAGATTACGCTCATGGCGATATAGGTCTTGGTGATTATGAAGTTAGAAAGGGAGACACTTTATGGGAAATATCTGAAGCAGTATATGGAACGGGTTTTGAGTGGCATAAAATATTAGATGCAAATTCAAAATCCATAGGATATCTTCCAAATGGTAGTCAGGCATTAATAGTCCCCGGACAAATCCTAAAAATATATAAATAAAGAAGGATTTACAAGCGGATTTCGGCTTCAATAAAATCTTGAAGGTCTCCGCCCAAAACAGCGTCTGTATTTGTGGTTTCGATTTTTGTCCTTAAATCTTTTACTAATTTATAAGGATTTAAAACGTAGTTGCGAATTTGGTTCCCCCACCCTGCTATTTTATATTCACCTTTTAATGAACTTTGTTCAGCTTCAAACTTTTCTAATTCTTTTTGGTACAGTTTACCCCTTAAAATATTCATTGCAGCATCACGATTGCGAAGTTGGCTCCTTTCTGATTGGGAGGTAACTACAATTCCGGTAGGTTTGTGGACGATTCTAACGGCGGTGGCAACTTTGTTAACATTTTGGCCTCCAGCACCTGCAGATCGAATCGCTGTAAACTCAATGTCCTCGGGTTTTAAATTAACTTCAATATCATCTTCAATTAATGGCATAACTTCCACCCCTGCAAAGGATGTCTGTCTGAGACCTTGAGCATTATATGGAGATACCCTTACAAGTCTATGCGCTCCGTGTTCTCTTTTTAAAAAGCCAAAGGCATAAGGCCCTCGAACTTCGATTGTAACGGAATCAATACCGGCTTCGTTCCCATCGATTTTATGGATGATTTCGGGTTCAAACCCTGCTTTTTCAAAATATCTTAAATACATTCTTAAAAGCATTTCAGCCCAATCATTGGCTTCGGTGCCACCTTGCCCTGCATGTATACTTAAAATTGCATCAGATTTATCAAATTTTCCATTTAAAAAAGTTTTAAGCTCGATTGTTTCGATAGTTTTGCCCAATTCAATTATTTGATTTGATAGTTCTTGAACTTCGGGTGTTGAATCGCCCTTGTCTTCGGATTTAAGCAGATCGAACATAATAGGAAACTCGTCGAGTTGCGACTTCATGTTTTGGATTGTTGAGAGGTCATTTTCGAGAAGCCCAATTTCTTTCATTATTCTGCTGGCCTTTTGGTTGTCAGCCCAAAAGTCATTAGAAGAAGTCAGCTCTTTTAAGGCTTTAAGTTGAGTCTCTTTATCGCTAGGATTGAGCTTTTTGACAATCGAATCGAACCTTTCTACATGGCTTTTGTAAGTTGCCTCAATTTCGTTTAAATTCATTTTTACTTATCTTTATTTATTACCTCGTTTCCGACTATTATGGCGTTTCTCATCTGCTCTGCAATTTCAGACATTCCAGATGGAGAATGAGGAAGCAATATTGTATTGGTTTTTGAAGTTGAACTGATTTCTTTAATTGTATCGAAATATTGTGTTAACAATACTAAGTTCATTACTTCTTGAGCATTTGATCCGCTAACCGATTTTTGGAAATCGCCTACTGAATCTTTTAAACCTTCGATTATTGCTCGTCTTTGATCTGCAATACCCTTACCTTGAAGGGCTTTTGATTCTGCTTCCGCCTCTGCCTGTTTTACCTTTAGAATCTTTTCGGCTTCTCCTTTTTCGTTTGCTGCAACTCTTAATCTTTGAGCTGCATTGATTTCGTTCATAGAATCTTTAACCTTTAGGTCAGGTTCGATATCGGTAACTAGGGCGTTCAAGATTTCGAATCCAAAACCAACCATTGTTTCGTTTAATTCTGTTTTACAAGCAATTGCGATTTCATCTTTTTTCTCGAAAAGATCGTCTAGATTGATCTTAGGAACTTTTGCTCTAACTACGTCAAATACATATGAGTTGATTTGTAATACTGGATCATCGAGTTTGTAGAAAGCATCATAAACTTTTTCTTGAAGCACAAAGTATTGAACAGAAACCATTATGTGAACAAAGACATTGTCTAATGTTTTTGTTTCAGCTTTGATATTTAACTGTTGTACTCTAAGGGTCATTTTGCCTGCTACTCTTTCGATTAGAGGAATTTTAAAATTTAAACCTGGTCTGGCGATCCTTGAGAACTTTCCAAATCTTTCAACAATAGCCACAGTCTGTTGACCTACTGTATAGAATGAGCTGAAAAATAAAACCAATAAAACTAAGAATAGGCATGGACCTACGACTGCTAAAAATCCTCCTGCTACTTCCATTTTGAGAAAAATAATAAATATGAATATATGTGAATGATAACAAAATGAGTTTATATTGGCAATTTCCTTTTTAAAAACTTGTTAATAGGCTTATAATTTAGTAAAATCATACAGTTTTATATTATATTAATATTGTAATGCCAAATCTTGCATCATCAAAAAAAGCTTTAAGAGTTAGCAAAAAAAGACAAAAGGTTAACGCCCGAGTAACTCGAGAATACAAAGAACAAATCAAAACTTTGAAAAGTTCAAAAACTCCTAAAAAAGAAGTTGATTCTGCTTACAGTAAAGTAGATACAGCAGTTAAAAAACGCGTTATTCACGCTAAAAAAGCTGCTAGAATCAAATCAAAAATTTCTGAGTTTGTTAAGAAAAGTTCTGCCAAAAAGTAGAGGTTTTTAAAGTAACAAATGAAAAATACACTGCTCAAGCTAATTGAATACAGCATAGTTCCCGCTATTTTAATGGCTTTAGGCAAATTTGCCGGAATTTTATTTGTTGCAGCTTTATGGAATATCCCCCTTGATTTTGACTCTGCTAGTAGAAATTTATTACAGTTCAATACATTTGTGCCTGAAGACAGCATTTTATTAGTTTCTTCATATTCGGATCTGTTTATGTTTACTGTCATACTTATTGGTATGTCGGTGATTATTATTAAGGCGATTTACTTTCATGATACTCATATTAGTAACGAATCCGTTTCAAAGCTCGCAAAATATAATTTGTTAAATTTGGTTTCGACTTCTTTTAAACTTTATCATTCAGGAATTATATGGCTCGGATTTATGTGGATGGCCAATATCATTATAGTTATTAACTACTTTCAAGGGCTTTGCTATAGTTGGGTTTTAATGATTTCGCTGTTATTTTCGTTATCTTTTAGTATAATTTTCTTTAAGGATTTATTTGCTGAAATAGATTTAATTAAAAAATAAAAAATGCAAAACAAAGTAAAAGTTGAACTGTCCCCCAAATCCGTTATTTTCGCTTTTCTAGTTATCTTAGGCTTTTTTGTCGCCTGGGAACTTAGACTAGTCTTCTTTATGTTGTTTATTGCATATATTTTAAGTTCAGCTTTTAGAGAATATGTAGATAAATTGGTTTCTGTAAAAGTGCCAAGAGGCCTTGCAATCGCCATTGTCTATATTGTTGTCTTTGTTGTCATTGGATTATTTGTTGGGACAATTATTGGTGAAGCTTGGACTCAGTTGACCAACTTGATCTCCCAAATCCCTAACCTGGTTTATAGTATTTTGACTAGCTTTACACTTCCTTCAGACTTCCAGTTCCTTGACCCAAATGTTGTACAACAAAGTCTAAAAGAAATGGTTTCGTCTGTATTAAAAGTTGATGGCACATTCTTTGCTTCAAGTCTAAGCGGAGCTTTAGGAATTTTGAGTTTTGCCTCTAGCTTTAGTATTGCTTTTGGTATGATCATAATCCTTTCGATTTATCTACTTGCTAGAAAAGAAGATATCTTACTTGGAGCAACCGTATTTGTGCCAGTTGATCAAAAAGCCAGATACCTAGGTTTATTTAAAAGTATTTCCGAAAAACTTGGAAAATGGTTTAGAGCTCAAATTTTATTGATGTCTTTAGCCGGATTCGCAGCCTGGTTAGGTTTAACCCTACCGGTTTTATTCATTCCAAATTACACACTGCATAATTATGCTCTTCCAATCGCAATGTTGGTATTCATTTTAGAAATTATCCCAGGAACAGGAATGAGTGTTGGAGCAATCTTATCTTTCTTAATTGCCTTAGCCACTCAGCAAACCTTTATGATCATCTATGCACCAGTATTGTTTATTGGCCTTCAACAGATAGAAGGTAACTTGGTAGTTCCAAAGCTTATGAAAAAAGTTATTGGGCTTGATCCTATTATCACCATCATATCGTTGGTATCAGGATTTATACTCTTCCAAGTGATGGGAGCAATATTGATTGTGCCTATTGTCGCTGTTATTCAGATTATTATTGAATTCTACAAAGAAGACATTAAGGCCCAGCTGAATTAGCTTCTGCTAACTTTTTGTGGGTTATTTTTTCTCACGAAGTTTGATTAGTAAATCTCTACATTCTGCAGCTTTTTCGAATTCCAGCATTTCGGAATATAGTTCCATTTGAAGTTCGATCTCTTTTTGAAGTAACTTCTGTGCATCTTTTTCAAGGACAGGATACATTTCTGCTCTTTTAAAAAGTGACAAAACCTCTTTCTCTTTTTCTTTATCTGCTTCTTCATCGCTTGTTTTCAAGCCTTCCATAATAGCTTTTTGGATTCCTGTTGGAGTGATTCCGTTCTTTTTATTGTATTCGTCTTGGACTAATCTTCTTGCGCGGGTGAGATCTGTTGCAAATTTCATACTTTCCGTAATGTGGCCAGCGTACATAATGACGTGTCCGTTGATATGCCTGGCGGCTCTTCCCATTGTTTGAACCAGTGAGGTTTTTGATCTTAGAAATCCTTCTTTGTCAGCGTCTAATATGGCTACTAGCGAGACTTCTGGGAGATCAAGACCTTCTCTTAAAAGATTGATTCCAATTAAACAATCAAACTTACCTAAACGTAAGTTATTTAATATTTCTACTCTTTTTATCGAATCAATATCCGAATGAATATATGTCACTTTTATACCTATCTGGGTTAGATATCCGGCAAGATCTTCTGACATTCTTTTAGTTAGGGTTGTAACTAAAACTCTCTCGTTTTTTTCTACTGTCTTTTTTATTTCATTTATCAAATCGTCAACTTGATTGTTTGGATATGAATTCAAGCTGGCTATTGTCATATCATTGTATTTGTTTAGCAAAATATCACCCTTCAAAGATCTAAAAGAATCTTGATCAATAGGCCTGATATCGATTTTGGGGTCTAATAAACCAGTTGGACGGATTATTAATTCTGAAATTCCGTTATAGTTATCATTTTCTTCGGTTTTAATAGGATTGTTTGTACTTCGCTTAAGTTCATATTCCGAAGGTGTTGCCGAAGTGTAAATTACTTGGTTGATTCGTCTTTGAAACTCTTCAAACTTTAACGGTCGATTATCTAATGCTGCCTGCAATCTAAATCCAAAGTTAACTAAAGTCTCTTTTCGCATACGATCACCGTTATACATACCTCTAACTTGAGGTAGGGTTATATGCGATTCATCAATGAATAGTAGCCAATCATCTGGGAAATAATCCAAAAGTGTTGATGGAGGCGATCCAATTTCGCGACTGTCCAAGTATCTCGAATAGTTTTCGATACCTGTGCAGTAGCCCGTTTCGGCCATCATTTCAAGATCGAATTTTACTCTTTGTTCAAGCCTGTATGATTCAATTAATTTATTTCGCTTTTGAAATGACAAGACTTCTTTGTCGAGATCCTTGGCTATAACTGGCATAATGCCATTTAGTTTTTCGTAAGGAGTTACAAAATGTTTTGCTGGAAAAATTTTAATCGAAGTTGGCTTATCAAAAATCTCACCAGTTATTGGACTAATAATTTTAATAGCTTCAATTTCATCGCCAAAATACTCTACCCTAACTGCTTCGTCGCTTGAAGTTAAATAGATTTCAACATTATCGCCACGCACCCGATAAGTTCCGGAAATAAATTCCGTCGAAGTTCTTTCGAACTGCATATCCGATAAATGTCTCAAAAACTTTTCTCTACTATACTTGTCACCAACATGGATTTCTCTAGCTAAAGCTTCGTAATTGTCCGGATCGCCTAAGCCATAAATGCACGATACTGAAGCGATAATGATTGTATCGTTTCGAGTGAGCAATGATTGAGTGGCAGCATTTCTATATTTTTCAATTGTTTTATTAACTTCAGATTCCTTTTCGATATACAGGTCCCTTTTTGGAATGTAAGCCTCCGGCTGATAATAGTCATAGTATGATATGAAGTATTTAACGCTATTATTTGGAAAGAATGATCTAAATTCAGCAAAAAGTTGCGCGGCCAAAGTTTTATTATGAGCCAAAATCAATGTAGGCTTATTAACCTTCTCGATAATATTCGCCATCACAAAGGTTTTTCCAGAACCTGTAATACCAACCAAGGTTTGATCTTTGAAGCCACTCTTTAGGCCGGTGGTCATATCTTTGATAACTTTCTCTTGAGGAATTGAAGGTTTGAATTTTGAGACTAATTTAAAGTTAGGCATCCTTTTTAAGTTCGGAAATAAATTGTTGATAAAACCTTAGATTATGAATTGTAGCATATCTAAAACCTGTTGAGTTTTTGCTTTTTAATAGATATCTAAGGTAGGCTCGATCGATGGTTTTACAAGTTAAACAGTCGCATTTTGAATCGATTGGATTTTTATCAAATTTATACTTTTGATTTTTAATATGAAGCACATCGTATGTTTTGTATTCTGCGTCCCCTTCGCCTTTGTGAACATACAAAAAGCTATGGCGGGCATTTCTGGTGGGAAGAACGCAATCAAAAATATCCCATCCGCATTTAATAGCAAATTGAATGTCATCAGGGCTGCCAACGCCTAATGCGTAGCGGATTTTATCGACTGGGATCAATCCTGCAACATATGCTATCAACTCGTGATAAAAGCCCTTTGGAGCGTCATTTTTCCATGAATATTGATTAT
>CAZLRZ010000012.1:14776-20350 GCA_964562165.1 uncultured Candidatus Saccharibacteria bacterium | reverse complement strand
TTCGCTGACGCTCAAAATATTAAAGATATAAATTTAAATTGAAAAACGATAGCCGCACGGCAAAATACTACGACTTAACATCTCAAATTTCTAAAGGAAAGGACATTGTTTTAGAAGAATTGCTTTTAATTAAAAAAGTCTTTAAAAAGGATTCCACTGTTTTAGATCTCGGCTGCGGCACAGGCAGGCATTTGATCCCCTTATTTAACTATAACTATTTCAAAAGAATCGTTGGCTTAGACATTACAAAAGAGCATTTAGATATGCTCAAAAAGAAGCTCCCACAAATCAATTCCAAAGATGTTATTAATGCAGACTTTAACGATTTTGATTTTGGAGATCAAAAATTTGATGGGATTTTTCTATTCTGGAATGCTTTAAATGAAATCTGCCTTACTGATAAATCCTTGGAAGAATTTATAGTGAAATGTTTTTCAATTCTGACCCCCAAAGGAAAGCTCTTAATAAATATTGACGATATAAAAACATTTAACATAGAAAAGTTGAATTTCGACTATGAAATACCTGAAAACGACCTAGGCCTTAAGAACTATCAATTTAAAGTAGTAAAATTCAATTCTGAAAAGAACCTCACAATTAGCGAAGAATCATTTTATACAAATAAAGAGATCTTTCGATCAGAAATAACACAAAGGTGGTGGACACTCGAAGACATTTCCAGTTCCGCAAAAATTTTTGGATTAAAATTAAGACAAAAAAAGATCAGTTTAAATAACGAACTCTACATAGTCCTATCAAAATAAATTTACTATGAATAGATATACCCAAGAACTTGAAAAACTACAATCCCACAAAGATTTTATAAACCTAATCAATACAAATTTCACCAGTTTAAAACCCCAAATTTCATTTGATGACTTAGCGCCCTTTATACAGGAATATTATAAAAGTAGAAAGTATGAACCAGAACCTAAAGGGCTTTTAACTGCCAGAAAAGCCATTCAAAGCTACTATGCAGATAGGCATATAACTATTAATCCCGAGAATCTAATCATTACAGCATCAACTTCAGAAAGCTATAATCAGCTTTTTACAGCTTTAAAAGACAATCCTGGGAAGATCCTATTACCAAAACCTTCTTACCCTTTATTTGAATTCATCTGCAAATTTACCCAAACAAAATATGATTTCTACCAATTAAAAATGGTAGAAACAAAATGGGAAATAGACATTGAATCAATCAAGAAAGAGATTAATGGGACTAAAGCTTTGGTATTAATTTCCCCAAACAATCCAACTGGCTCAGTAATCGATCAAACCACTTTGGATGAAATTTATAAAATATGCGAAGAAAACAAAGTTACATTAATCATTGATGAAGTTTTCTCGGATTATATTTTCGATAAAGTTTCTACTATCAAATATTATCCCGAAAAGGCAACAACCATTCTTTT
Source organism: uncultured Candidatus Saccharibacteria bacterium (assembly GCA_964562165.1). GTDB lineage: Bacteria > Patescibacteriota > Dojkabacteria > B142 > OLB20 > JAKQLP01. The sequence continues at coordinate 18,935 of CAZLRZ010000012.1, read as the reverse complement.
AAATGGCATCTCAAAAACCTCGGCCATGCCTGATTTAAAACTTGCTTGGATAAACATCCTAGGTGAAGGTAACGATGAGTTAGTCGATGAACTTGAAACCATTAACGATACTTACCTAAATACCAACCAATTAAGCCAGTATTTATTACCTACGATTTTAAAAAAATCAAAAGAGCTTAGTCCAGCATGGCTTCAAAATCTGATAGAAAACCGAAATATTTTAAAAACTTTTATAAAAGATAATCCAAAAATAAAATGCGCATTACCACAAGGCGGTATTCATGCCTGCATCAGCTTCAGCACTTTAACGTGGGAAAACGAGGAAATTGCAATCAAGCTCCTTAAAGAATTCAAGCTAGGCGTACACCCCGGCTACTTTTACGATTTTGAAGCCAATAGTCCAACTATCGTAATTTCTCTTTTACAAAACACTGAAATATTTGAAAAAGGTATTTCCAGAATCGGCAAATTTGTTATAGAATACTCTTAACCCATTAAGTCAATTTAACTTACGAAAGTGTCTTTTAAAAATACTATTATGGATAAAGATAATTTAACCTTACTTGCACAGGCCTTTTTGAAACTTAGAAATGTTGAAGAAATCAAATTGTTTTTAAAAGATTTACTTTCGAATACAGAACAAGAAAGTATCGGAATGCGTATTGGAATCGTTCAAATGCTTGAACAAGGGCTTCCATACACTCAGATACAACGAGAAACTGGCGCTTCATCTGCCACTATCGCAAAAGTCAGCGAAAACTTCAAATATGGGAACGACGGCTATAAGCTAATTTTGGAAAGACTTAAAAGGTAGTATTATCCGTAGTCACAACTTTAACCACATTGTCTGTGGTTACATTTATATTTTGCCCTTGGAACATTTGATTCAAATCGATTTTAAAGAACATTATGAATGCAATTATAATATCGATTATCAAGAAGAATAAGACTAAAGCGATGATGCTATTTAAGGTTCCTTGACCGATTTTTCTGTTTTGTGCCATTATTTTGATTTCTGTAATCTAATATAATATATCATATCAATGTGATAAAATTAACTAAATAAATTTTTCGTTATGGCACAAATACAAGCTAGGCTTTTAAAAGGTTTCAGGGACTTTCTTCCTGCTGAACTTTGGCAAAGACAATTCGTAATAAAAACAATTTCAAAAATATTTGAAAAATATGGGTATGAGCCAATCGAAACTCCTGCCTTAGAATATTTTGACATTCTGATGGGAAAATACGGCGAGCAAGAAAAACTAGTATATAACTTTGAAGATTTTGGTGGCAGAAGAATTGCTTTAAAATACGATCTTACAGTCCCAGCAAGTAGGGTGATGGCTCAATATCAAAATCAAATAACTTTACCCTGGAAGAGATATCAAATACAGCCTGTTTGGCGAGCCGATAATACCCAACGTGGTAGATTTAGAGAGTTTTATCAATGTGATGCCGATATTTTTGGCGCAAAAGATATGACTGCTGACGCAGAATATATTCAAATGGGTATAGAAATATTAAACACTTTAGGCTTTAAAGATTTTGTTGTTAGGCTAAATAATCGAAAAATTTTGAATGGAATTTCTAAATATCTCGATGCCGAGAACCAATTCCTAGGATTAGTTTACGTTATTGACGATTGGGATAAAAGGGATCTTGAAGAAAACAAAATTGAACTACAAAAGAGGGGGATTTCAGATGATGGAATTAACAAGCTAATTGGTCTGATGGATCTTAATATTAAAGAACTTGCCGAAAAACTCAAAGATATTCCAGAAGCAAAAGAGGGTATTGATGAAGTCCTTACAATTTTGAATTTAGTCGATGATGAAAAGTTAATGTTTGATCTTACAATTGCAAGAGGACTTAGCTATTACACTGGACCAGTTTGGGAATGGAAGATTATTGAAGGCAATATCGGTTCGGTTGGAGGTTGCGGCAGATATGATAAACTTGTCGGGACTTTTACCGGAATGGATATCCCCGCAACAGGCGGATCATTTGGTCTAGAAAGAATCCTTGAAGTAATGAAAGAACGAGATATGCTTCCAAAGATCGAAAACAAAATCAAAGTTATGGTAACAATTTTTAACGCAGAACTTGCTAAGGAATCTTTCCAAATTGCCACCGAACTTAGAAACAAAGGGATAGAAACCCTTATGTACCCTAGCATCAAGCCATTAAAAAAACAATTTGAATACGCTTCAAAAAAGAACATCCCTTATGTTATAACTATAGGAGAAGATGAAAAAAGCTTAGGCGTTTACAACATCAAAGACATGAAAGCTCAAAAACAAAGCGTAGTAGTCAAAGATCAACTTATCGAAATTTTACAAAATTCTTAATTTATCTTTTTAACTTTTTTAGCTATGGCAGACATTGCAAATATAAAAGACAAGATTTTTAGAAAGAAAATAAACCCACTTTTTGGTTTACCAGTAGGTGATGATGCACCAAAGGAAATCAATATGCTCGTTGAAACACCAATGGGATCAATCAATAAATACGAATTCCACACCAAAACCGGCCTAATCAAATTAGATAGAGTTTTATTTGAAAAACTTCCATACCCAATTGAATACGGAGCAATTCCACAGACCTGGGACGAAGACCAAGACTTACTCGATGTAATGTGCCTAATCACATATCCAACCTTCCCAGGTTGCTTAATCTCAGTAAGACCAATCGGCGTAATGCTTTTTAACGATTCCGGTGAAAAAGACGATAAAATTCTAGCTGTTCCAGTTGATGATATTCGCTTTAAGCACATCAAATCAATTGATGACATCTCGGAACATCAAAAGGATGAAATCGCTTTCTTCTTCGAAAGATACAAAGACCTTCAATTTAAATACAAAGGTCAAACCGACAAAAAAGTCGTAGTCGAAGGATGGGGCGGAGTAGATCAAGCCTACAAGATCATCGCAGAAGCCCAAAAGCTTTTCGAAGAGACTTTCCCTAAAGAGGAAGATTAAAAAAGTTTACAAAAAGCCATAGCAGGATATATAATTAGCGTTTTACAGAGGTTATTATGGATAACGGTTTTAGTAATCGTAGTTTGGTCAATCCTTTTGAATTATTTAACGAACTTAAGGATGATTATAGAAGGAACCCAAAAGATATTGGTTTATATTCATTTCCTTACGATTATTTAAAAAACCAAAATCGTCAATTTATTCCTAACGCCGATTTTAAATTAGCTTCAGCCGGGTTAAATTGGGAAGGATTTCAACCTAGGAAAAACTCCTTTAGTCCCAATATTCTTGCAACTAGTAATTTATTAAGTAGTTTTGCTGCACCGAAAGGACTATTCAATCGATACGAAAGTGATGATGGTTGGCAGATGATGAATCAAATTTATAGACTATCGAAACCGTTAATGGGTGGCTTTAATTATGATAAATTCCTTAATACTTTTAGAAACATTTTTCCTAATCCCTTAAGCCACTAATAATAAAGTTAATCGCAATCTACCAAATTATTGGACCGAACCCAACTTCCCTAAGGTAGTCATTTGCCTTTATAAAATGCCCATTACCAAAAAACCCATTATTTGCTGAAAATGGCGATGGGTGAGGGGACTCTAAAACTAAATGTTTTGTGGCATCAATTAAAGGTTTTTTACCTCGAGCGAAAGCTCCCCAAAGAATGAAGACTAAGTTCTGCTTTTCATCAGATAACTTTTTAATAACTCCATCGGTAAAGGTTTCCCAACCCTTCCCTTGGTGAGATCCGGCAAAGCCTTCACGAACAGTCAAAGTAGCATTGAGTAATAAGACTCCTTGATTGGCCCAGCGTGATAAATCAGGGGAAGTGGGCATTGGTGAATTGAATTCTTTTGAAATTTCTTTGTAGATGTTTAATAAGGATGGGGGGATTCGCAAACCTTCATTCGTTGAAAAAGCCAATCCATTTGCCACACCTTTTGTATGGTATGGATCCTGACCTAAAATTACTACTTTTAAAGAATCTAGTGGGCAAGAATCAAAAGCCTTAAAAATGTATTTACCGGGAGGACAAATTTTAAATTTACCATTCTCGGATTTCACAAACTCTACAAGACTTTTGAAATAGTCCTTTTCAAATTCGTCAGCTAAAAGATTTTTCCAGTCTGAATTTAAATTTACTTCCATTAAATTATTGTAGCAGAAGCTCG
>CAZLRZ010000012.1:9255-14676 GCA_964562165.1 uncultured Candidatus Saccharibacteria bacterium | reverse complement strand
TTTTTCCAGTCTGAATTTAAATTTACTTCCATTAAATTATTGTAGCAGAAGCTCGCAAAATGTCTCCCTCATATATTGCAAGCAATTGGCCTTCGGCTACAGCTCTTTGAGGCTCATCAAATATAAAAATGTTGTTTAATAAATCTAATCGTCCGGGGACTGCTTTTTGACGATATCTAATCTGTGCTGATAAATTCAGAGTATTTACGTTTTCAATTTTGTTTAGCCAGAATAAGTTTTCAAAGTGGACTTCGTTTTTAAATAGATTTTTATTGCTTTTTCCTTTTGCAACAAAAAGTACATTTTTAATTTTATCTTTTCCGCAAACAAAATACGGTTCACTTGCTCCGCCTATTTTTAGACCTTCTCTTTGACCAATGGTATAAAATTCAATGCCATCATGATCTCCAACTTTAATACCTGAATCGATATCGATTATTTCTCCTTTATGAATTTCAACATTTTCACGTAGGAACTTCCCAACATTTATTTTCCCAATAAAACAAATCCCTTGAGAATCAGGCTTAAAGGCAACTGGGAGCTTTTGCTCCTCAGCAATTCTTCTAATCTCGGGCTTTAAAAATCCGCCGATAGGGAATAGTGTTTTTGAAAGTTGCTCCTGATTTAATTCACATAAAAAATAGCTTTGATCTTTGTTTTCATCGATTCCTTTAAGCAATTCGTATTCATTACTTTCTTTATTAAACTGCACCTTAGCATAATGGCCGGTAGCAATTAAATCAGCACCGTTTTCGATTGCTTTTTCTAAGAAAATTCCAAACTTAATATCTTTATTGCATAACACGTCAGGGTTTGGAGTCCTGCCCAATTTAATTTCATCAAAAAAGTATTTAATTACTTTAGATCTGTATTCTTTTTCAAAGTTGAAAGATCTAAAGGGGATTCCAAGATGCTGACAAACAGCTTCCGCATCTTTTTGATCGGCTTCCCAAGGGCAATCGCCTTCAATACCGTAATCATCAGACCAGTTTTTCATAAAACAACCTATTACATCATAGCCTTGTTCTTTGAGAAGATACGCCGACACGGCAGAATCGACCCCACCCGAAAGAGCTAAAAACACTTTTTTCTTATTTGAAATACCAATCATCAAATCAATATATATGATATATATTATACAATATTTTACCCTCAGCTTGTATTATTCAAGTTGGTTAAATATAATCAAAGAATAGCATTAAATTAATTCCATGAACAAAAAACTTACACTCGACACAATTACATCCTTTGCAAAAAGGCGTGGATTTGTATATCCATCTTCAGAAATTTACGGAGGATTAGCTGGAATATATGATTATGGACATTACGGAATTCTGTTAAAGAATAATATCCAAGCAACTTGGTGGAAATCGATGGTATTAGAAAGGGATGATATTGTTGCACTTGATGCCGCAATATTTATGCATCCATTAACTTGGAAGGCTAGTGGTCACGTTGATAGTTTTAACGAAGCTTTGATTGATTGCAAGTCTTGCAAACAAAGAATGCGTGCCGACCATCTACTTGAAAAGTTTGGAATAAATGCTGATTTTATGCCACTTGATCAAATAAATTTAGAGCTAAACAAATTAAGGGAAAAAGGTGAATTAAAATGCCAATACTGTGGAAACAAAGAATTAACTGAGGCGCGCCAAATAAATCAACTTATTCGAACCAACTTAGGAACCCCAACAAAAGAATTAAAAGATTTAGCCCCTGAAGAAATTGTATATGCAAGAGGAGAAACCTGCCAAGGTATATATTTAAACTTCAAAAACATAACCGATACAATGAGAGTTAAACTCCCATTTGGAATTTGCCAAGTTGGCAAAGCATTTAGAAATGAAGTTATTGCAAGGCAGTTCATCTTTAGAACAAGAGAATTTGAACAAATGGAAATGCAATATTTCTTGGATCCAGAAATAATGAATGAAAAATACGAAGAATGGAAACAAATTAGATGGAATTGGTATATTAAAGATTTAGGGATTCCTGAAGATAAAATCTCCTGGAAAAAACACGAAAAGCTAGCTCATTATGCTTCCGCTGCTTTCGACATACAATATGATTATGCTTGCTTAGGAGGATTCAGTGAAGTCGAAGGTATTCACCAAAGAGGCAACTGGGATTTATCACAACACTCAAAAGTATCAGGTGTTAATCTAGAATACTTTGATCAAAAGAATAACAAGAAATTCATTCCACATATTATGGAAACTTCTGTTGGTCTAACAAGGTTAGTATTAATGGTGTTAGACAATGCCTACACGGAAGAAGATCTTGGCGAAGGGAAGAGTAGAGTAGTATTGAAAATCAAACCCAGCCTTGCTCCAATAAAAATAGCTGTTTTCCCACTACAAAGAGATGATAGACTACGAGAATTTGCCTATACTTTATACCGAGGTCTAAAAGCGAATTACACTGCAGAATTTGACGATTCGGGCAATATTGGAAAAAGCTATCGAAGACAAGATGAAATTGGAACACCATTCTGCGTGACTGTTGATTATCAGAGTCTTGAAGACAGCATGGTAACCATTCGAAATCGCGACACAATGGCTCAAGAAAGAATTAGTAAAGACGAAGTTGACAATTACATTCGAGCCAAACTTTCGGAAGCCTAAAAGGCTATAAGCTTTAATTAAGTATATAAAAGGGGCGAGTTTAAAAACTCGCCCCTTACTTTTTGACTTTTAAGGATTAATCCTTTTTTTCGTCTTTTTCGATGACTTCGCCTTCGGCTGCTGGTTCAGATTTCGCATCTGATTTAGCTTCGCCTTCGGGTTTGTTTTTTGCTTCTTTTTCGGCTTCGTCAGCAGCTTTTTTGTACATTTCTGCACCTGCATCCTGAAGCTTTTTTGAAACATCTTTGGTTTTCTCTTTCACTTTTTCGACATCGAAATCGTCTTTTGAAATTAGATCCTTTAGTTCTTTACTTTCGCTTTCTAAAGATTCTTTTGTTTTTGAATCGATTTTTTCTTTCATTTCATCGACAAACTTTTCAATCTGGAAGACTAAGCTTTCTGCTTCGATTTTGGCTTCGGATTTCTCCTTTTGCTTTTTATCTTCGTCAGCGTGAGCTGCAGCTTCTTTGACTAATGAATCAACTTCAGAATCATCTAATTGAGTAGAAGCGGTGATTGTAATTGATTGTTGTTTGCCACTGGCTTTATCTTTTGCAGAGACATTTAGAATTCCATTTGCATCAATTTTGTAGGTGACCTCAATTTGAGGGATACCTCTTGGTGCTGGTGGTATTCCATCGAGTATGAATTTACCCAATGTTTTATTGTCTTTTGCCATTTCTCTTTCACCTTGTAAGATATGGATTTCCACACCGGGTTGATTATCGGCTGCAGTAGAAAACACTTGTGTTTTTTCAGCAGGAATTGTGGTATTTCTTTCAATTAATGGAGTTCTAATTCCACCTAAAGTTTCGATACCTAAAGTTAAAGGTGTAACGTCAAGTAGAGTAATGTCTTTGACATTTGTATCTCCGCTTAAGACTGCTCCTTGGATTGCAGCTCCAATTGCTACGACTTCGTCAGGATTAACTCCCTGATGTGGATCTTTTCCAAAAAACTCTTTAACTTTTTTGACTACGATTGGCATTCTTGTCATACCACCAACCATAACTACATCATCGAGATCTTTAATATCGACTTTAGCGTCCTTTAAAGCTTTTTTGACAGGCTCAAAAGTTGCATCGACTAAGTTCATTACTAATTTTTCGAGATCGGCTCTAGTCATTTTTTTGACTAAGTGCTTTGGACCTTTTGAATCTGCAGTTAGGTAAGGAAGGTTAATTTCAGTTGAATCAGCGCTGGATAATGTTATTTTAGCTTTTTCTGCAGCTTCTTTTAATCTTTGGATTGCAGATTTATCTTCGCTAATATCCATTCCTGTATCCTTTTTGAACTCATCCATCAACCAGTTGATGATCTTTTGATCAAAGTCATCACCACCTAAATGCGTATCACCATTTGTGGCTTTAACTTCGAATACTCCATCACCAATTTCGAGGATCGAAATATCAAAGGTACCTCCACCCAAATCGTAAACTGCGATTGTTTTTTCGGTGTCTTTGTCTAAGCCGTATGCTAAAGCTGCGGCAGTAGGTTCGTTAATGATTCTCTTAACATCTAGTCCGGCAATTTTACCGGCATTTTTAGTTGCCTGTCTTTGTGAATCGTCAAAGTAAGCTGGGACTGTTATGACAGCTTCGGTTACTGGTTCACCCAAGAAAGCCTCTGCATCAGCTTTGATTTTAGCCAAAACACGAGCAGAAATGACTTCTGGAGCGACCCATTTAGTACCCATTTGAATTTCAAGACCACCCTTATCGCTTTTGCGAATGTTGAAGGGTAGAAGTTTTCTATCTCTTTGGACTTCTGGATCATCCCATCTTCTACCAATTAATCTCTTAATTGAATAGAAAGTTTGTTCTGGGTTTGTGACCATTTGATTTTTGGCTGTAACACCAACTATCTCTTGTTCATTGTCCAAATTGATTGCAACAACAGAAGGAGTTGTTCTAAAACCTTCTTTACTTGATAAGACTTCTGGTTCACCACCTGTCGTTGTTGCTACACAGGAGTTTGTTGTACCCAAGTCTATTCCTATAATTTTTCCCATTTTATTGAAAAAATAAAAAATAAGTTAATTTAATTTATTTACCGGTAATGACTTTAATCGTTTTATAGACCTGTCCATTCTTAGAATTCAAATATCCTTTACTTAAAATATCCATAACTGTTCCTTTTTCTTTGTCATTTTGTGTATGGATCGCCGTAACAGCCTCCATTGTTTCGGGGTCGAATTTGTCACCCTTTTTTACTTTAATTTCTTTTAAATTGTATTGCTCTAATACATTTGTGAACTTTTTATATATCAACTCAATACCTTCTTTAGTCATTTTTTCATCATTTAAAGCTCTATCAAAATCATCAATGATTTCGATAATGTTTTGTAAAAGAATCTGATTAGCTATCACTGATAATTCGGATTTTTCTTTTTCCGATCTTTTTCGATAATTAACAAAGTCGGCAAGGGTTGCTAGATTTTTATTCTTTTCAGCTTCTAATTGCTTTAATAGATCCTCGCAATCTTCACAGCTTTCACATTCTTCGCAGTCGCCACATTCGCAATCGTCACAGTCACATTTTTCACATTCGCAGTCTTTACAATCGCATTCCTCACATTTGCAGTCTTTGCAGCTTAATTTACATTTTTCACATTTACAATCTTCACAATCTTTACAATCGCAACCTTTGCAATCGCATTCTTTGCAGTCGCATTCCTCACATTTGCAGTCTTTGCAGCTTAGTTTACACTTTTCACATTTACAGTCCTCGCAAGCACAATCGCTGCAATCGCAAGTTGTGTTTTCTTTTTTTTCTTTGTCCATTTTAATTTTTAATT
>CAZLRZ010000012.1:0-9155 GCA_964562165.1 uncultured Candidatus Saccharibacteria bacterium | reverse complement strand
CTGCAATCGCAAGTTGTGTTTTCTTTTTTTTCTTTGTCCATTTTAATTTTTAATTAATTTAAATATGTAAAATTACCAGGTTGAAACTATTTCATTGATTGTGTTGGCTATAAAGTCAACTGCAGGTAAGTTCTTTTTATAATCCATGCGAACTGAACCTATAACTCCAATAAATCCCTCTCTATCGTTATAAAAAGAAACTGGGCTATAAACAATTACCATCTTTTTAAAAACCTCTATGTCGGTATCGTCACCGAATAAAACCCTAACATTATTATTCTGAGGTTGAATTGAAAATAAATCTTTTAATAAAATTCTATCTTCGAGTAGGTTAATTAGTTTGCAAAGTTCTTGAACCTGTCTAAATTCAGGCTGAGTAGGAACTCTAGCTAAACCCGAATGATAAACTCGATTCCCAACTAAAGCCATACTAACGTTGCCGGTCATATCATATAACGAACTCAAAGCAGTATAGATCATTTCATCAATATCATATCTGCTGGCATAAATTTGTTGTTTTATTAAGGTGGTTGGGGCAACTTCAAAGTCTTCTAATTCGTCTAAATCTTCCATTAAAGAATCAACAAACCTTTTGTAAGCTTGAAGAGTAGGGATTCTACCTGCAGAAGAATGGAGCTTTTGAATATATCCTTGCTTCATTAATTCTGCCATTTCGTTTCGGATTGTAGCCGAACTTACGTCAAGCCTATATTTATTTACAAGATTAACTGATCCAACTGCTTCCGCACTTTCAATAAATTCTTTAATTATTGCTAATAAAAGCTTTTCTTGTCTATCAGTCATCTTATGAGTGTTAAGTGATATTAGTTCTTAATATATCATTAGCAATATTAGCAGTCAAGTGCTAATGGCTAGTTTTTTAAGATTTTTGTGGAGTTATTTTACTTCTTGAGAAACATAATCGACCTTGAAAGCCTTCAGTCTTCTGATTCCGTTGTCTGGCAAATCTTTTAGATAGCCATCCAATGTCCAGTTTTTACCGTCTTGGACTTCATCCCATTTTTGTTTTTCTAAAGGTAGTTTTGGATCAACTATTTTGATTTTCCCAAAGGCTATTCCGTTATTATTCCCGTAATGCATTCTTGAGTGGACATAGTCAATTTCTTCAACTTTATCACCATTTTTTAATACACTATATATAATGATTATGTGATGGGAATTTTTGACTAGGCCTTTGGACCTTATTAAATCACCTGGTAGGATTTTGTTAATATCTTTAATTTCAATACAGTTATCAAGGTTAGTAAGAGTATTTGCGCCAAGATTTTCGATTGGTCTAAAAACTCTTCTTATTCTACCGAGTAAACTTTTATCAGGAAATTTGATATATTGCCAAAGTCTTTTCTTCCTTTTAGTTTTCAAAATATATCCTAGAAGATGAACCACAAAGCCCGAACAATCTATACCAATGCTTCGATCCACCATAAATTCTCTGATTTGATCAGCATTTGCCTTGTACAGATCAAAGTCCTTTAACTTTGCCCAAACTTTAACTTCTTTAACAATTTCCCCTGGATCTCCCTTGCCGACTAATGCGCGTAAGCCAACACGTTCCTTACGGTTATTTATATGATAAGGACAAACTATTTCTTTTCCTCCCAAGGGGAGCTTTGAATATTCATTGATGACTTGGTCAGCGGCTTCAGGTAATTTTAAAAGTGTTTTCATATTTTTAACTTTGATAATTTTTAATTGCAACTAAGGAATCAATTATCCAGCGGTTTATTTCACCATTTTGGCTGTATGCGGAAGATGTGATTTGAATCCTGCCTAATTCATCATTGATTTTTAAAACCCTGCCTTTATATGGTGTGAGTAATAAAAAGCCGCCTTCTTGGATATCATAAATACTATAACCCTCTTTTTGGAATAGAAGTGCCTTGTCACGATCTTCATCTAAGAAGATGGTGTTTGGGCGGACCACAGCGCTTGCCCGGTCAATTGCAGCATTATCGCCCTGAAGCCTATAAATGCCTGATTTTAATGGGAATTCCAAGGTGTAATCTTTGAAGGATCTAACAAAAATTTGGCTAAAATTCATTTGGGACATAGCTTCTACATTATATTCGTTGGGGTTAATGGAGTAGGGGATTTTTGCGAATTCCGCCGTATGAATCATTGCTAGCGGAATTTGTCCATTCAAAAGCTGCATCTTTGTAAACAAAGGGATTGAAGCGGGCTGCCTGGCATTTATTTCAATAATTTTATGCCCGCCATCAGGTTCAATAATTAAGTCCAAGCCAAATAGGCCAAGATATCCGGCAGCCTGCATGTGTTTTCCAATTTTGATTGCATCACTAATTATATTGTTAATCCCTTTGGTAAGTTCGGCGCGATAAAAAAAGTCATTACCGACTGTCCCGCCTTCATTAATAGTTAATTCAGGAACGCCGGTGATTTGGCGGGAAAGTCCACCGCAATATACGTTATCGCTACCGACAACTGCATTAAAAGTGTATGCAACACCTTGGACCAATTCCGCTACACGAACCTCCCTATGGGGAAATTCCTTTTTTAAATTCTCTAAAGTTTCTTCGTCTTTAATAAAGTTGGTGCCCGAACCGGTATGACCTCTATCAAATTGGATTACAAATTTTTCACCATATTTCTTTTGGAAATCCAAAAATGACATTTTTTCAATCTCAATTATTTCTCCCTTTGGTAAGGATACATCCAAAGCAGAGAGCTCTTTAAATTGACTTAATTTATCTTCAAATTTTCGATTCAAAGATGCGTCTGTATTTACCAAAACGCCCCCAAAATCAGCAACTTTTTTGGCAAAAGCAGGTGAGATTTTAAAAGTTTGAAAATAATTTACTTCGGATTTGGTCTGTAAAAAATACTTCTCAAATTCCGAGGATTTTAATAGTTTATATGAGTTTCTATAGGTTTCGGTGCCTTCGGGAAGATGGTCTTGCCAACAGAAGTGGTTGATCTTTTCGCGCTCAAAACTGTCGGTATATTGGGATTTATCGATATAGATTATATGGAAGTTAGGGATTACTTTTTCAAGTCCTAAAGCTCTTTCGGGATCGTTGCAAAAATAGTAATACGAACTATTCTGAAAATGATTCACAAATTTTTCTTGCAATGATTTTAAAGTGTCTTCCATAACTTATGTAAACGATTATATAGTATTTACTTTGCAACTTTATAAATATTTAGCTTCCCAACTTTCAAGTACTCTTTGTGGTTTTTAAAGGCGAAGGTATTACTTAAAATATATGATCCTTCTTTTAATTCAGAAAAAACTCTATCTTCGATTTTAGCTAGCAGTTCAGGATACAGATACATCACTACACAATCGAATTCTTGGAAACTTATCTTGTTCAGATTAGCATTTACAATCTCGACACTTTTAGCTCTTTTCAATAACTTCAGCCACCTCATTAATAATGTAAGTATCGGATTTATTTCCACAGCCTTAACTTGTATTCCGATTTTTGAAAGGGCAAAAGCAATTGTTCCTGTGCCGGCGCCCAATTCAGCGATTTTCAATTCGTTAAGCTCCTTATTATGGATTTTATTTGATTTAAAAAATTTTAAAATATCGGAAACTATTTGCGAATCAGAAGGAACATAGGGGACTCCAAAAAAGATCGTCCAAACATAGTAAATCCCAAAAAGAACTACTAAAAAAAGACAGGCTATTAAGCCTAAGAAGTAAAAAAAGACACTCATAATCCGCTTACTAGAATTAATGGCTTTTTAAATTTATCTAACATATTTTTCTTCAGCGCCTTGCTAAAGCCGGCAAAAGCCAAAGCTGAATTAGGGGATTCGATCCAATACCCATGTAAACCGGTTTCTTTTTGTGCAATAGCAATTTCATCATTGCTAATCACAAACCCACCGCCACCGTTAACTTTTAAGGCTTCAACAATTCTATTCTTTCTTAAAGCAACTCTATCAACAATTGCATCAGCTAAAGATTCGGGGAATTCTTTATAATCCTTATCAAATTCTTTTGCGATTGGATGCACCGACTGTGTTTGGCAAACAAATATTGCAACCATTTTCCCCATTTCTTCAAATCCATAGTGTAAAGCCAAGGCAGAAGTACCCGAACTGGTAGGGAGGAATACGCAATCTACATCAGGGTGCTTTTGGATAATTTCGTAAGCAATAGTTTTAAAACCTGTTAAAGCTAGATCATCAGACGAGCCCCTTAAATTCAAGACTTTATTTTCTATGCAGAATTTAAAACAATCTGACTTGGGCCTATTAGTTTGATGAATGCGAACTCTGTCGGATTCAAGGTCTAATATCTTTGCCATTTTTAGGGGAAGTGTTTTAAAACCTACAAACAAATCAATTTCGGCTTCTTTAAATAAGGTAACGTAAGCTGCAGCTGATATTGCCGCATTTCCAGAACTTGAAATTGCGAACTTTCTAAAACCTTTACTTAAATAATACGAAACTTGATAAGCTAAACTTCTATCTTTAAAGGATCCGTTAGGGTTTCCCATTTCATTTTTTAAAATCACCTTGGTTCCTTGAAAAATTACTTCGGCAGAATCAGTTTCACCTTCGCCGAGAGTCAGCCTAATACTAGGTAGTACATTGAATTTAGCTAAAAAAGGGTTGTTCCAAATCGACATAATTATGTTATTATCTTTTTTTATTATAATGTATAATAAGACAAAATATAATATTAAAAAATATGGAACAAATAAAAGTAGTAAATAACAAATTTATTTGTATCGAGTGCCAAAATGAAGTAACAGTCGATGCAGATAAAAAAGTAGGCGACATCATTGAATGTCCCTACTGTGGAATTGAATACGAGATCATCTCAAAAGATGAGTCCGGTATGACGATTCAATTAATTGAAGAAGAGAAATAGTTTAAATCCGCGAGGTTAGTACAGCGGTAGTACATATCCTTCCCAAGGATGGGACGCGAGTTCGATTCTCGTACCTCGCTTGCAAATGCTTCCTTAAAAATGTTACATTAATGATATATTTCTTTTTGAAAATCTTGCCGACTTAGCTCAATTGGTAGAGCAGCGGTATCGTAAACCGCAGGTTGGAAGTTCGATTCTCCCAGTCGGCTAAGTTTTAAAAAGAAAAAATTTGCCCCCGCATCTCAAATTTTATATATACAAAATGTACCAACCCAAATATACAATTACCGATTCAATTTTAATGGAAGTGACTGAAATAGAACAAAATCGGACGAAACTCGAAAACGCAAACTTCCCCAATCACACTTTTAAGGATTTGATGAAAAAATCAAAGTCAGTCAACATGTTCCATTTGGCGCATATTATGGGGGTAGAGTTAACTATAAAGGATGCGGAAAAAGCAGTAGAGGGTAAAAAGATCAGCACAAATGACGCGAGAGGTACAATTTTAAACAATTTTAGAAATGCAATGGAATTTGTGAGATCCGATGTTACCGAAGCCCACCTTGAAACCGATATAAACTTAATTCTCCATCTTAACAAAATACTTTTAACCAATTGGAAAGAAATTTGGGACGCAAGGCTCCGAACCGATTCCAACGAAATCGAACCGATAATTGACGGCTGGCTTCAAATGCGAGACAAAGGAATTACCATGAATGAAGTTGAAGAAAAAACGAGTGAAGTTTTATTCTGGTTTAAAACAAATAACGGCAGAGTCCACCCACTAATTCGTATTGCCATCCTTATTTTTGAATTAGCAAAAATTGCGCCTCTAAAATTTTTGAACCAAATTACAATAATTTCACTTGCCGACTTACTATTGTACAAAACAGGATTCCTTTCACTCACATTCCTTCCGATAGTAAGAGAACTCGACCTCCATAACCAAGCCAATCTTAACGTTTGGGGCGCAGCAATGGATTCCAAAGATCTTACAAAATGGATAGAACACTTTATTACCGACCTAAACACTTCAATTAAAGAAGATAAAGAAAAGATCCTTGGATTAGTCAGCAGTGATAAACATAGCACAAAGCAACCCTTCCTTGACTTAAACAGAAGGCAGTTGAAGATTCTTAGATATTTACAAACTATCCCAACAGTAAAAAGAGAAGACTATGTTCAAATGATGGATGTCTCTGCCATGACGGCTTTTAGGGATTTAAATGACTTAATGGAGAAAAAGCTATTGAGAGTGGACGGAAACGGAAGAGGGACAAAGTATTTACTTGCTAACAGGTAAGTCGCTTGATAAAAGTTTCTGAATATTTTCAACGGTTTTCTTGTTTTTAACAACTTGTTGCAGTTCAACAGGCGTTGCTTGCCTAATCCCTTCAATACTTCCAAATGACTTTAGGAGTTTAACCCCTAAAACATCACCGACACCTTTAATTTCACTTAATACAGAAAAAATTTGCGCTTTTTGGCGTAGTTTACGATGATAATCAATTCCAAACCTGTGAGCTTCGTCACGGATTCTTTGCATTAAGTATCGAGATTCAGATTCCGGTTTTAATATTTTTTTCTGAAACGCAATTTCACCATCTCGATCTAGGACTATTTTGAAAATATCTTCGTTCTTTTTAGCTAAACCAATTATTGGTATATTTATTCCTAATGACTTTAGGACTTCAGATCCTGAAGATAATTGCCCCTTACCACCATCCACTACAATTAGATTTGGGTGAATAGAGAAGGACTTATCAGCTTTTTTATCATTAGCACCAGACCCATTTTGGAACCTTCGAGTTAAAACCTCTTTCATCATGGCGAAATCATCAGGAGTCTTTTTCCCTTTGATTCTAAATTTTCTATATAGATGTTTTTGTGGTAATCCTTCAACGAACACAACCATTGAGCCTACTGCATTTGTCCCCTGGATATTTGAAATGTCATAACATTCAATTTTAAAGTCATTCTCAAGTTTTAAATCAGGGAAATCAATTAGGGCGATGAGTTCTTGTAAGGCATTAATTTTTTGAATGCTTTTGATCTTCCTAAAATCACTCTCACTATTTATTACATCAACCTTCTGCGAAATATATTTTAGATCATTGATTTTGTCTCGAATAAGCCCTGCTTCTTCAAATTCTTTATTCAAAGCTTTCTCCTTCATTTCAACTTCAAGTTTTAAAATCACCTTATCGATTCTTTTCGAAATAAAATCAATCACTTGATTCACGTCCTTTTTATATTCCTTTGACTGAATAAAGCCTGCACAAGGCGCTTTACAAAGCCCCAAAAAATAGTATAGGCAAGGCTTGGAATTTGATGAATGAATTACCCCGTTTTTCTCGCTTATTTTTCTATTGCATGTTCTATATGGAAAAATCTCTCTAAGTAATTTAATGGTTTTTCGGATAGGCCTCACATCAACAAATGGTCCAAAATATTTAAAACTTCGTTTTGTTTCATTTTTTTCTCTAACAAATTCAAATCTCGGAAAGTCCTCAGAAGTATTAATTTTCAGCCACGAATAAGATTTATCGTCTTTCATTAAAGTATTGTATTTGGGCCTATATTTTTTTATCAGATTGGTTTCAAGCACAAGAGCTTCGGTTTCGGAATCCGCAACAACAAATTCCACATCATCAATCAAAGGCACCATTTGGGCTATTTTGACTGGAATTTCTCTACTATTAGAAAAGTATTGTTTAACCCTTTCCCTCAAGGCCATCGCTTTACCAACGTAAAGCACCTTTTGTGAGCTATCACGATAGATATAGCACCCCGGATTAAGAGGCGCATTTAATACTTTTTCCTGAATTTTACTGTTAGGGAATTCCATTAGAATATATAGGCTATTACAGCATTAATCTTTTAATGTCACCTTCAACGGCTCTTCTGTAAACATCTAATTCTAAATCATGGACAAAGATCCTTTTGCAATTACAGACTACTAATTCTTCGGAATCTTTCTTGGCGATGATTCTTGATCTCGATAATGATCTCGTACAGGCAGGACAATACTTTTTCTGCATTATTATTTTTTGAAGTGGGGCAATCAGTTTCTTTAACATTGTTTCAATAGATTCTAAATATGAATGTATTATACAAGAAATTTTTATTATTGAATAATTATAATAACCGAGATTTAGAGATTTACTAATTGACTATTCTAGATATATAATCAACTAAAATTTAACTTACGTAAAACATGAGCACTACGGATACCTATAAGTTGACTGTTGAGTTAAACCCAATAGGAACAAAGGACATTAATTTCTCATGCGGTTGTTGTAAATTAGCTAGTTACTGTAGTATCAAAGGGACTCTTTCGGAAAATACAGCTAACAACCCAAATCCCCCTACGATAGAGCCAGTGCTTACTGTTTTACGCAGTCAAGTAGAGAGGGGACTGGGATTAGGTCCACTATTAGGGATCTATCAATATGATAATTATAAAGATTCATTTGTTAATATTTTATAAAAAGAGCTCTTTGTATTAGTCACTATTTATCCAAAAACCATCTCTCTCCTAATGATGTGGTAAGGTCATCATATTATTACTCAAAACGGGAAGACCTCGCAGATGCAGTTCAAAGAAAAAATTTAGGAAGAAAAGATCTCAACTAAAAATCTCTCATTTTGCTTTTAAGTATCCCAATCTTTCTTCCTCCGGCATCTTTTCAATAGCGTACCTTAGCATCACTCTTGGCATTTTGGTTAGATTTTCATCTAAAAATTTTCTAGCAAGGCTTCCATCTCTCTTATAGATTTCCCGCAAAGTCCATCCTACGGCTTTGTGCATCAAGTCTTCTTTGTCGTTTAATAGGATCTTTGAGAGCTTTATTGAATCTTCTAGTTGGTTACTCCGAATAAAAGCGAAGGTTGAGATGATTGAAATACGGCGTTTCCATAGATTTTTTGATTTAGCTAGAGTATATAAGATCTCTCGTTCTTCTTGATGATTCAATAGATAGTCACCCACAATTTTTGGGCAGGTTACATCAACTAAATCCCAGTTGTTTATTCCTTTTGTGTTGGATAAATAGAAGTCAAAGACTTCCTTTTTACCGGATTCGTTCGATTTATGATATTTTTCTACCAAAATTAATAATCCGCATAGACGGACTTCGTGGAATTCACTTTGCAACAATTTTTCAATATCATCAAAACTAGTAACTTTGGCATATTCACTTGGTATTGTTCTTATTTCAGGGTTCGTCAGTCCTAAAAAAACATCTCCTTCACCATATTGGCCTTTACCGGTTTTGAAATATCT
>CAZLRZ010000011.1:0-20399 GCA_964562165.1 uncultured Candidatus Saccharibacteria bacterium | reverse complement strand
GATAAAGCCACCAACAAACTTGTACAAGGGGCCAGCATGATGTTCAACACCCTTAGCGCTATTATGAATCTTTTAGCATTAATTAAAGGAAAGTTTGATGTTGATAATTTAGTTATGGTTGTCCTTGCTCTGATTAGTTTATTCCAGGCTTTTGATAAAATGGGGATGTTTGAAACTGCATATCAATGCGTAAATGACGCCAGTTGCCCTGATGTTAATAGAGATGCGGGTTATGGCCAAGCTCCAACGATCAACTTTTTAGATAATTATGATTTAGGATTAATTAATAATTCAAATCTATCTCAAATTCAAAAAGAAAACCTTTACGCATATTTAGATAAAAATAGTGCTCAAATCACTCAAAAATTTCCTGAAAAGAAGGTAATCTTAAATTTAATGGATGACACCAGTTTCGAGACCCCCCAGATGATCATCTTAGGTCTAGACAGTGTTCACACACTTACTGAAGAAGATATTTCCAATCAAATTTCACTTCAATTAGAGTCATGGTCTAGTGACAAGATTCTTCCTGAGAACATTTTTAATTTGTAGAACTAGGGGTTGGAGTTTTACTCAAGCTTTTTATTGATTCGTTAATTGCGCTTTCAATTGAATTAATATTCGGACTCTGAACAAACATAGAATCTAAAGATTTTTTCAATTCCCAGCCATTTTTCATATCCCAATTCTGAGCCTTTGCTAATGAACTGGCATACGGCGATAAATATGGATCGGATTCATTTTCGCTAGCAAGGTTTAGTCTTGGGAACAGGACTCCAATAGGTCGGCCATTTTGCCTAACCGTAGCGTCGTACAATTGAAGTTGCTTTTCTTCTGTAATGAATTTAATGAATTTCCAAGCTTCATTGGGATACTGACTATCTTTAGCTACAGACATTCCCCAATATGTAGGCCAATAATAGTCCCCAGCGCCTGATAATTGCGGCATTTGGGCAACACCGATATCAAAATTCAAGTTGTAATATTTATTGTAGTTTAAAACATCAATTAATCTCCAACTTGGCGCAGGGTACATAGCCAAATTGTTTTCTAGAAATGCCGCAACATCTTTTTTAAAGGCAGGATTCCAAGTTGCTTCATCACCTTTAATAAAGCTTTGATAATAGTCAAAGGCATCAACAGCCTTAGTATCTTCACTGATTTCAGATTTTAAACCATCAGAGGTGGTCATAAGAACATCATTTTGCATGAATAGTTGATTCATAACATCAAAATAGAATTCCGAAGTTGCTGGATCAAAAGCGGAAAATCCGGAATATGTAATTTTATTGCTTTTATCTTTTTGAGTTAAATCCAGTGCCTGGGTTTTAAAATCGTTCCAAGTGCCCGCAGGAGATTGATATCCCTTAGCTTTTAACTTTGTTTTGTTATAAATGATCGCAATAGCATCCATAGACATTGGCAACCCGTAAAGCTTTTGAGATCGATAGAAATCATCTTTAACTATTGAATAGAAACTATCTAATGTAGAAGTAGGAATAATGCTTGTAGGAGCAGGAACCAAATTCTTTTCAAATTTCCCAACCCATGAATTATGTATAGGGAAAATATCAGGAGAGGTAACTACATTTGTATCCGATAAGCTTCCGGTCAACTCCTCGTAATAATCATCAATCCCATTTTGTCCAACTAAACTATACTGGATTTTAATTTTGGGATTATCCTTTTCAAAGGCGTCAATTAAAGGCTGAACGTTTTCTTTTGGTTCAAATAGATTCCACCAAATCAAAGTGACTTGGTCATTGCTCCCCGTTGGTGTAACAGTACCCGTACCAGTCTTTCTATTAGCTAGAACGATAATAATGACAACAAGTAAAACAAGAAAAACGCATCCAAGGGCTATCAACTTTTTATTCATTATTATGTTTTTACTTTAAAATAATTACATATATAATATTATTACACTTTGAGTGTAAATCCAAATATGGCGACACAATTAAAAAAAACAACTGAAAACGTAAAAAGGTATGCTGTATATTTCATTATATTTATTCTTGTTGTATTTTTGATCGATTGGATAGGCAGGCGAGTAGCTCCACCGGCACCACCTAAACCTGGTCCAGCCTACGAAAACTACCCCGATCCAGATAATAAATTCGGCGCAATCCCCAAGCCTGAAATCACATCCATCAATGCAACAACCGGCATGAGAGGTGTAATTTCAAAAAAGATAACTGAGTTCCCATCATTCCCGCCGGTAATGTATGTTTACAAAATCAAACCAGAAAGAGAATACTTAAACGATGCCCAGTTAGGCAAGGATGTGGCAAAAGCTTTAAAATTCCCTGAAGACTACACGGTATTGCAAAATGTAATGAACTGGACGAGTGAAGACACTAAAAAGACGTTGACCTACGATAGATTTCAAAAGTATTTTAAATATAGCTATAACAATCCAGAGCTTAGTAGCCTTTCTACCGAAGAAAAAGATACACTCTTAAGTAGCGGGTTTAATATTCTACAAACCTTAAAACTGAAAGGTCCGGACTTGAATGAAAAGGCCAGCACTGTTGACTTACTATTTAGATCCCCCGAAGGTAATATTACAAGTAATGTAAGCACATACAACTGCGCACAGATTGAAATCAACAAATACATCTTAGCTAGCGAAGCCGATATTGATAAAATTCCGGACACAATGGCTCCGGTTAAAAAGTATTCATATTATAAAGGGATCGCAAATTTGTTAATCAGAACTTCAAATGATCCCAAAAACAAAGACGTCCTTAACGATTTGATAGGGCTAGAATATAAAGCCCTCGATTACGAAAGCGATAAAGGTATTTACGCATTAAAAACTGTTGAAACCGCCTATCAAGATCTCCAGCTAAATAAAGGATTTCTATATAGATTACACCTAGTTTCAGAAAACTATCTTTCTGCAACTATTAACCAATACGAAATTGAAAAGTACAATATTGATCCAGCTCTAACCAAATTAATCTATATTGAACCTGAAAATCGAGATGCCGCAGTACCTTGGACCAACTTCCTTCAACCATATTATTTATTTGAAGGCACTGCCACAACAACCGTCACATATAAAGAGGTTGTATTTTCATTTATTGTCCCCGCATTAGAAAAAGGTTCATATACACAATAGTTTCGAAACTCATCCCATAGTTTATCCCTTTTTAATAATAATTCCTTAACTAAGGTAGTTGATTTTTACACACAACAACACCCGAAACAAATCCGAACCCGACATTATTGCCAAAATATCATATCTTTATTATTGTTTAGCAATGTTTTTATTCGGAAATTTTTTGACAAGCCGCCCTAAAGCAAGTCGAGCTTATCGTTCGGCGGCAAAGCACACCCCACAAGCAATTTAACGTTCTTGTAAACACAAATTACACATTGTTATCAATGACAAAATCCCTGCTCTAACAGTAGGGCAGAGTATATATCCACATTTTGTCTATAAAGTGTTATTTATATTTAGCTGCAAAAAGGGCTTAATATTATTAATTGTTTTTCGAAATTCTTGAAAGATTTTTTTAATATTTTCTATATATTCAATTTTTATTTTGCGACACAATAACTTTAACACCCCATAGCATGTAATATTCCCCCAATAAACTCGTTTGTTTTTTTATTTGTTTGCATATATATAATATAATTTCATAAGTTATTAATAGAACCATGTATTTATCTGATCAAATAAGACAAAAATTTATTGAGTATTGGACATCCCCCCCAAGGGATCATAAAGAGATTCCAAACATGTCCTTAGTCCCAAACAACGATTCCACTTTATTATTCGTTAATGCAGGAATGTTTCCGCTTGTTCCGTTTTTATCGGGCGAGAAACATCCACTTGGAAAAAGGCTTTGCAATATTCAACACTGTTTAAGGCCAAAATACGAAGAGGTGATCGAAATAGGTGACAGCCGTCATACTATTATGTTCGAAATGATAGGCAACTGGTCTCTTGGAGATTTTGATAAAACTTCACAAATTCCCTGGATTTTAGAATTCTATGTAAAGCA
This sequence comes from uncultured Candidatus Saccharibacteria bacterium, assembly GCA_964562165.1. GTDB lineage: Bacteria > Patescibacteriota > Dojkabacteria > B142 > OLB20 > JAKQLP01. Next base: position 16,386 of record CAZLRZ010000011.1, on the reverse strand, counting down.
TGTTGGACTAGATCCTAAAAGGATTTACGTTACAGTCTGGGAAGGCGACGAAAATATTCCACAAGATACAGTAGCAATCGATACATGGAAAAAAGCTTTCAAAGAATATGGAGTCGATGCAGAATTTTGCGATGATGTTTACAATACGCCAAAAGATTTAGATGAAGGTAATAATTTTAAATTTAGGATATTCCCTTATGGCAAATCCAAAAATTGGTGGCAAAGGGGAGAAGCAGTGGGCGAATTGGGCGGTCCCAGTTCTGAAATTTTTTATGACTTAGGAACCCCAGAACATATTCAGGACTTATACCATATTAACGATGACTCAGGCAGGTTTATAGAAATCGGCAACAATGTTTTTATGGAATATTTCTTGGATAAAGATTTAAATTGGCAACCATTAGCTCAAAAGAACATTGATTTTGGTGGTGGCTTTGAAAGACTAACAATGTGTTTGGCCAATTTAAAGGACATCTTTGAAACCGATCTTTTTGAATCATATATTAAAGAAGTAGAGCTACTCAGCGGCAAAAAGTATAAAAACGAAGATGGCACTCCAAACGAATACACAAGTGCATTTAGAGTAATTGCCGATCACGGAAGGGCTTCCACTTTTATTATCGCCGATGGCATCTTACCTTCAAACAAAGATCAAGGTTACATTTTACGACGCTTTATTAGGCGTATGGTTCGTTTTGGTAAGAAACTAGGTATTGAAGAAAATTTTACTGAAAAAATTGGCTTAAAAGTCATTGAAAGAATGAGTAATATTTACAGCCAATTGAATGAAAGGAAAGAGATCATCTTATCTACACTCACTAAAGAAGAAGTTAACTTCAGAAAGACCCTAACAAAAGGCTTAAAAGAAATTGAAACACTTAAAGCAAAAAACCAAACTCTAGATGGCAATACAGCCTTCTATATTTACGAAACCTATGGTTACCCAATCGAAATGACCGTTGAAGAATATGGACTCGGCGAAGAAGAAACTCAAATTGTATTCAAAAATTTTAAGGAGGAAGAAGAAAAGCATAAAGCACAATCTAGGCTTGGTGCCGGACAAAAATTCAAAGGAGGCCTTGCCGATCAAGGTATAGAAGTTGTAAAGCTTCATACCGCTCACCACCTTTTACTTTCGGCCCTTCAAAAGCATATTTCACCCGATATTAAACAAAGGGGAAGCAATATAACCGGCGAAAGACTAAGAATGGATTTTAATTTTGCTAGAAAACTCGAACCGGATGAAATTAAAAAAGTTGAAGACCAAGTTAACGAATGGATTTCCAAAAAAATAGACGTAGTAAGAGAAGATATGCCCAAAGCCGAAGCCGAAAAAATTGGAGCTCAAATGGAATTTGGCCAAAAATATCCTGACATCGTTTCAGTATATAAAATAGATCAAGTCAGCCTTGAATTTTGTGGCGGCCCTCACGTCAAAAACACTAGTGAAATAGGCGAGGGTGGGAAAAAATTCGTAATCTTCTCCCAGGAAAATATTGGTGGTGGCCTTAGAAGAATTAAGGCAAAACTTATTTAACTCTAACAAAAATATCAAAATGAATTACGAAGATTTTAAAAACAAACTCAACGAACTTCAAATTGAATTTAAGGAAAATACTCCATTAGCGCCTTTTACCACTTGGAAAGTCGGAGGCCCTGCAAAAATTTTTATAGAACTAACCGATATAGCTAAAGCCCAGTCAGTAATAAAACTAATAGGCGAAAGTGACCTGCCGGTATTCTTTTTAGGTGGTGGTAGCAATATTTTAATATCAGACGAAGGCTTTGACGGTATAGTAATTAGAAATAAAATTTCAGGGATTGAAGTTCTTGAAAATAAACCCGAAAATAACAAAGCAGCGGAACAAACTGAACAACTGGAAGCTCGTTTAAAACAAGTAGATGTTAAAAACTACTATTCATTTGACGATCTTAATTATGACGAATCCGATAAAGAAAAAGTCTCAGTAAAGGTTTATTCAGCAACACTATTATCTTTCGCTATCAATAAATTGATCCAAGATGGAATTACTGGCCTCCAATGGTTCGCAGGCATACCCGGCACAATTGGAGGAGCAATATATAATAACATCCACGGAGGCACCCATTTTTTTAGCGAGTATATTGAAGAAGTTGAACTCATAAACGAAAAAGGTGAAATCGAAACACATAAAGCGGACGATTTAAAACTTGAATACGATTATTCAAAGATCCAAGCCTCAGGGCATTTTATCCTTAGCGCAAAACTTAATCTATTTAGAGGCGATAAGGCTCGGGCGCAAAATACTGCAGTAAAATGGTCTCAAGCAAAAAGACTAAAACAGCCCTACAATTCAGCAGGATGTTGCTTTAAAAACTTATCAGACGAAGAGTTCTCAGGAACTGATTTTCAAAGTAATGGTTGGGGCTACATTATTGAACATAAATTGGGTTTAAAAGGAACGATTCATAATGGGGCACAAATTTCTACTAAGCACGCAGCCTTCATAGAAAATCTCGGTACAGCTACCGCAGAAGACATTATGTATCTATTGGACCTCATCTATACTACTGCGAAAGAAAAAATCAATATTACTCCAAAGACAGAAATATTCTTTGTTGGATTCCCCAAAAGTAGAATTGCCAAATTCCAATAAAATTAAGGAACAACTTTAGCTTAAGTTTTAGCCCACCCCTAAAGCCATTACGGAAGGGGCTATTTGAGATACCCCATAGCAATGTTGCGTCCTAAATAACGCACCCCATAGTATTCAATATTTGCTAATTGGTCTCAAATGTATTAGAATTTTCGACATCAAGATACAATGTCAGACGAAATATGAAAACCAACAAGACAACACAAGTAGCAGTAAGACTATTACCAGAAGAAAAAAGACAGCTTTTTTATTTTGCAACAAGACTTGGCCTATCACCCTCAGCGTTAGTTAGAAATCAGATAAAAACCTTGTTAAGCGAACTAGAAGACAAAGTTAACGATACCTATTATTCAAAAATTGCCGATATGGCAGTATTATCGGGCCCCAGATACACCCAGGAAGAGTTAGAATCCTTATTTTCACCAGATGATCTAAACCAATAAAACTATGGGTATTATCTACACTACAAAAGCAAAAGAAGACCTTGTCAACTTAGACTGGAGAGTTAGAGAAAAAATTATCGACCGCCTAAAAAAAATCCAAAATTCATCCGATTCAAAAATACTCCTTAAAATGCATGATTCTGAATATTATAAACTCAATTACGTTAACCATATTGTGATAGGGAAGTTTGTTGAAGAAACCTTTAACATAGTCACAATAATGGAACAAAAGAAAATTAAATTCCCAGAATAATATGGATAATAAAATAAAAATTCTACCGGACGACCTTATTAATAAGATCGCTGCAGGCGAAGTAGTCGAAAGACCATCCTCAATAGTGAAAGAGTTAATGGAAAACTCCATAGATGCCGGAGCAACGGAAATCACTCTCACCCTTGAAAACAGCGGACTAGATGCAATTACCATAAGCGATAACGGCTCAGGGATGAGCGACATAGACGCTGAAAAATCCCTTTTACAACATGCGACATCAAAAATAAAAACAGAAGAAGATTTGTATAAAATTTCCACAATGGGATTCCGAGGAGAAGCCCTCGCAAGTATTGCCAGCATTAGCGAAGTTAGCATTCACACCTTTAATAATAAAGACAATCCAATTACATTAATTTCATCATCGGGCTCAACAGAAAAGAAAGTCGGCCCCAGTAGGGTGCAGGGGACTACAGTTAGAGCCTCAAAGATTTTTTCCAAAATTCCTGCACGAAGAAAGTTTCTTAAATCTCCCGTAACGGAATACAAATACATTTTAGACACCTTTCAAAACATTGTATTAAGCGAACCACAAATCAAATTCAAATTAGTGAAAAACGATAAGACAGTAATCGAACTTCCAAAGCGAGAAACGCTTTTAGAAAGGATTATTGACGTTTTCCCAGCCTTTAACAAAAACGACCTAATAAGAATCGACAATCAAGAGCCAAATTACAATCTGGAGGGCTTTATTGCAACTACCGACTTTGCCAATACTAATATTTCAAAGCAATATTTATTTTTAAATAATAGGTTTATCAAAAGCGCACTCATTTCAAAAGCCATTAAAGAAGGCTACAGGACTGCAGTGATGCCCCAAATTAATCCCAGTTATTTTATTTTCTTAAAATTTTCCCCCAACACATACGATGTCAACGTGCATCCAAGGAAAATCGAAGTCAGGTTTGAAGATACAAACAAAGTATTCAGAATAATTAAGAACACAATTCAATACGGTCTAGAGAAAAGCCTAAAAGAGACATTAGAAAACAAGTTTAGCACCACAAATAAAGCGACCAGGCCCAATTCCGAAGCCTACAATTTCTTTAATCCAAAGCCCACAAGCATTAAACAAAGCATGGCTTTCACAAAAGAAATTTTAAGCGAAAGCCCGGGCACCACTCCGAGCACCACCATAAATACCAGACCGACTATTCAAACAAGTTTTCAACCATCCGTTCGGGCGCCAATTCAGTCTGACCTGCAATCCGACACTATGGACAGCTATATTGGCGATTACCTGCAAATATTTAACACATACATCTTGATTCCTAAAGATCAAAAGCTAATAATGATAGACCAACACGCTGCGAACGAAAGAATAAATTTTGAAAGAATCAAAAGATCTTTAGATACCAAAGGGACTGTTGATACCCAACAATTATTAATCCCCGAAAAGATAACCCTAGATAGATATGAAGCCACTTTGATAAGAGAAAACTTGGATCTATTTAAAAAGATTGGCTTTTATTTTACTCAAATAAATAATAGCTTTATTGAAATTTCGCAAATACCTTTGCTGCTTCAGCATTCCTCAATTAAAGAGGCCATTATTGAAATTATTACTGAACTCAAAGATAGTGAAATTCCAATTTCTCAAAAATACGAGACTCTAAAAACAAAATTAATTTCGACTTTGGCCTGCCACAGTAGCATTAGGGCAGGGCAAAGGCTCTCAAGACCAGAAGTCATCAAATTAATCAAAGATTTATTCGATTGCGAATTTCCAAATTCTTGCCCTCACGGACGCCCAATAACTTGGGAAATTTCCCGCACAGAAATCGAGAAAAACTTCAAAAGGAAGCTTTAATATCTGTACAACTTTATTAAACTCTTTGAAATATTTACTTCAAGTTTTTTGCAAAACCTTCCACAACCCCGGCACCACCGCGCCCGAGAACGCCCACGGAAGCGCCACTTTCAGCTATGTATAAATGATTAGCACATTTATTTTTTCCCTGATTAAATTCCTTGACTAAAAGAATTATTTGTTGTTATACTATGGTTACAACTAAATAAGCATAAGGCAGTAAAAATAGTTAAAAGTGCAAACAAAGATGTCTCCCTCGGAGACATTTTTGTTTTAAGAATTTATAAGTTTGTTGATATAATATGATAGAAACTTTTTAAAATTTTTATAATGAGTTATTTAATTCCATCAGTAATAGAAAAGAGTAGAGACGGGGAGCGAGTTTACGATATTTACTCAAGACTTCTAAAAGAAAGAATCATTTTCATTGGGACTCCAATCGATGATGAGGTTGCAAATGCCATTGTTGCTCAACTATTATTCTTACAAAAAGAAAATAGCGAGAAAGATATAACTATCTATATTAACAGTCCCGGAGGTCATATTTATGCGGGCATGGCAATAATTGACACAATGAATTATGTTAAGCCCGACATTGTGACCGTTGGGATTGGTTCTACCGCTTCTTTTGGCACAGTGATACTGTCTTCGGGCACAAAAGGCAAAAGGTTTGTTTTACCAAACACAATGGTGCACATTCATCAACCCCTAGTCAGTGGCGGAATAACTGGCCAGGCGAGCGATATTGAAATAGAAGCGAAAGAAATTCTTAGATTAAAAGACCTTCTTACAAAAATCCTAAGTAAAAATACAGGACAGACCTATAAAAAAATCATTGATGATTCTGATCGAGACAAACATATGACAGCAGAAGAAGCCCTTAAATATGGGCTTATAGATAAAATTATAGTGAGTGATGACAAATAATTCAGTCCAGTGTATAATTTTAAAGTCGAATATTTTGGACACTTAGCTCAGTTGGTAGAGCATTCGCTTGACGTGCGAATGGTCACAGGTTCGAATCCTGTAGTGTCCATTCTTTTACAAACTTCATGGAAGAAACTTCAAAAACACAAAACGATCAAGAATTAATCAGGCATAGTATGGCTCATATTTTAGCTATGGCCGTAATGCGCCTTTATCCCAATACTAAAATTGGTATAGGTCCTGCAATCGAAAATGGATTTTATTACGAAGTTGATACTCCAATAAAAATCACATACAAAGATTTGCCCAAAATCGAAGCTGAGATGAATAATATAATTAGCGAAGAACTTCAATTTAAGCAAATAATTATTCCAAAAGAACAAGCCTTTGATACCTTAATGCAATCAGGGCAAATCTATAAGACTGAACTTCTAAAACAAATTCCAGATGAATCCGTTAGTTTTTTCAAAACAGGTGAGTTTTATGATCTTTGCCGAGGCCCGCATATCAAACATACAGGGCAGGCCTCATTTTTCAAGCTAACAAAAATCAGCTCATCATATTGGCTCGGTGAAAAAAACAGACCTAAACTACAAAGGATAGAAGGTGTAGCGTTCCTTGATAAAGCAGAACTGGATACTTATTTAGCATCTCAAAAAGAATTAATCCAAAGAGATTATAAAAAAATTGGGAGAAGATTAAACTTAATAACCTATGATGATGATATTGGCGAGAATCTTCTAATATGGCTACCAAAAGGGAATGTAATCAAAGAACAGCTAAAAGAATTTGTTTTTTCAAAATTCGAAGAAATTGATACAATTTTCCTCTCTACTCCAAACATTGGAAAATTCACACTTTTTAGAGACTATTTTGAAACAGCAAAATCCAAAGACACCTATTTGCCAACAATAAAGACAACTAAAGACGAATATTTAATGCGAAACGATTGTTTTTATCACCATTCAAGAGTTTTTCGAAGTACCAAGAAAAGTTATCGCCAATTGCCAATCAGATATACTGAATTCTATAATGTTTTGGGCCAGATAGTGAATCCCGAGACTTCAAACAGCGATTTAACCTTTTTCCAAAGACTCCAAACAAATGTGTTTGCAAGAACCGATCAATTGCAAGATGAATTAGAAAAATGTTTTTCAATAATTTTGAATTTATTTCAATATTTAAAGATCGATTCGTTCCAAATCCAAGCCAAGCAGCCAAATCCGAAGGACAAATCGAACAAAAACAAAGAGGCTAGGGGAGTCTTAAAAATAATTGAAAAAGCTCTAGCAAAAGAAAAACTTTCCGCGAAACTGATTCAGAGTGACTTTTACAATGATGGAATCGAAATCCAGTTCTTAATTAAAGACATTTCAGGGAATTCACACATTATCTCAAGTATAAAGCTAGATATAACTTCTTCTGAAAAGGAAGAGCTATATTACGTAAACAAAAATAATTTAAAAGAAACACCTGCAGTTATTAGGTTTAATGCAATCGAATCCTTTGAAACTCTTTTCAAAATCATTTTAGAAAGCAACCAAGGTGTATTTGATGTCTGGCTTTCACCAATCCAATGTGTAGTTATAGCGATTTCCGAAAAATTCCACGAAAAAGCTAATGAAGTTGTTGATCAACTCAAGAAAGAGGGTATAAGAACAGCGAAAAATTTTGATCCAGATACAATGCAAAATAAAATCCGTAGGGCAGAAAATGAGAATATTCCATATATGTTAATTATTGGCGAAAAAGAACTTAACACAAATTCAGTTTCTTTAAGACAAAGAAACGGCCAAGAACTAGGATTGATACGTATAGAAGAATTTATAGATAGAATTCACAAAGAAATTGACCAAAAGGGCTTTTAAACACTCTCTGTATTTGTAAATTCCGCAATTCTTTGATAATATTAGTAGATAATTTTTGATAATTTAATAGTTTTATTATAGTACCTTTTCACAAACCCTATAGACAATTTAATAGATATCAACCTGTAAAGGAGTTTAACCGATACAAAATGAACGAATTCATAAGCTCACCAAAGCTTATGGTGATTGACTTTGACGGTACACAACTCGGGATTTTGGATAAAAACGAGGCGTTGAGGATTGCAAAAGAACAAGATCTCGATTTAATTGAGGTTTCCCCAAACACAAATCCACCGGTTGCTAAAATTTTGTCATGGTCAAAGTTCAAATATCAGCAAGAAAAGAAGAAAAAAGATAATAAAGGCAAAACTATTGAGATGAAGGAAATGTGGTTCAAAGCTTTTATTGGAGATGGAGATTTTGGACATAAAATTGAAAGGATTAAAGAATTTTTACTAAAAAAACACCCAGTAAAAATCACTATAAAGGGTAGAGGAAGAATTCCTCATGCTCAGTTATGGGCATTATTAGAGAAAATTAAAATAGCTCTTCAAGGTTTCATCCTTGAAAACAATGAAGTAGCTAAATTAGAAGGTCAAAACATCTATTGGATTGTCAGACCATTAAAAATAATTAAAGTTAACGAAAAAGAAAATGAAAACGAAACAAAAAACGCACAAAGCGACAGCGAAAAGATTTAAAATTACTCCTAGTGGTAAAGTAAGACATTACTCACAAGGTGATAATTCACATCTTAAAGCTAATAAAAATAGAGGTCAAAAAGCTAGAAAGAAAGGTATTCAAACTCTCTCAAATAACGGAGATATTAAAAAACTTGTTAAATTAATTTAATAAAATACTATGAGAATTAAAAGAGGTACAGTTAGACACAGACGTCATAAAGCAGTCTTAGACTTAGCAAAAGGCTATAGATTATCAAATAGCAAATTATTCAAAAGAGCCCATGAGGCTATGATGCATGCTGGTCAATATTCTTTGGTAGACAGAAGACACAGATATGGTCAATTCAGAGAATTATGGATTAGCAGAATAAACGCAGGCTTAACCGGAACAGGTTTGAAATATAGCGAATTCATTAATAAATTAAAACTCAACAATATTGAGATTAATAGAAAAATACTCGCAGGCTTCGCACTAGATCAAAAAGAAGTATTTACAGCGATTGTAAATAAGGTAAAATAATACTTACTTTATTCAAAATAATATTGAATTTCTATGGAGAATAATCCTATTGTCAATCTTCAGAAAGACTTGCAGGATATGTCTTCCGATGCATTAGGCAAAATCAACGAAGCAAAAGATAAAGATACTCTTGAAGCTCTACGTATTCAATTTCTAGGCAGAAAGTCAGAACTCACTAAAATCCTTAGGGGGATTAAAGATCTTGATAATGAAGGTAAAAAGGCAATTGGCCAACTTTCAAACAAAATCAAAAATGAAATCGAGAATAAAATTGATCAAAAAATCAAAAATTTGCTCGAAGAGAAATATAAAAATATTGAACAGACAGAAAAGATCGACGTAACCCTACCTGGAAAACCAACCAAAATTGGGCACATTCACCCAACCACACAACTAACCGAGCAAATTGAAGATATATTCATGAAAATGGGCTTTGAAGTTTATTATCCATATTTAATTGATGATGACTACCACACTTTTGAATCTCTAAATTTACCACCAGAACATCCAGCGCGAGATAGTTGGGATACTTTTTGGACCGAAGACGGTCAGATTGCAATTACTCATACATCTTCGATGCAAAACAGAATTATGAAGTCATCGACTATTCCAATTAGAGCAATCGTAATCGGAAGATGCTTTAGAAACGAAGCAACTGATGCCAGGCATGAACATACATTCAACCAAGTAGAAGGGATCTATATCGATAAGAACATTACTTTGCCAGATATGTTAGGTACCTTGAAAGAATTCTTTTCAAAGTTTTACGAAAAAGAAATTGAAGTAAAATTCACACCTGATTTCTTTCCATTTGTCGAACCTGGCGGAATGATGTCATTAACCTGCGTTATTTGTGACGGTAAAGGTTGCCCATTATGTAAACAGACCGGCTGGCTAGAAATCCTAGGCTGCGGAATGATTCATCCTAAAGTTTTAGAAATGGGCGGAATTGATCCAAATACTTATTCAGGCTTCGCCTGGGGAGTTGGTTTAGAAAGAATAATCCAATTAAAATATAATATCGGGGACGTTCGATTATTCAATAGCGGAAATCTAGATTTTATAAAACAATTCTAAAATGCTCATATCTCATAACTGGCTAAAAAAATACCTTCCTACAATAGATGAAATTTCTAAACAACAAATAGCCGATACATTAACTGTTAAGCTTGCTGAAGTTGAATCCATTAAACCATCAAGACAAGAGTTGCAAAATATTGTTGTTGGCGAAGTTATGGAAGCCACAAAAATTGAAAAAAGCAAAAATCTAACTCATACAAAAGTAAAAATTTCAGATAGTGAAATTAAAGATATTATTTGTGGAGCCTCTAATGTTACTAAGGGTATTAAGGTAGCAGTATGCCTTCCCGGTGGAGTAGTCTATAACTCACATGGAGATTCCCCAAAAACAGTCGATATTGGTATAAGAACTCTTTTTGAAATAACTTCCTTTGGTATGATTTGTTCAGAAAAAGAACTCGGCATCAGCAATTCTCACGAGGGCATTATGATTTTAGAGCCCGAAATAAGAATAGGCACCGATTTAACTCCTTACCTCAAAGATTATATTTACGAAATTGAAAACAAGTCTTTAAGCAATAGGCCTGACTGTTTTTCTCATAGAGGCATAGCAAGAGAGATCTCTGCCATTTTAAATATTCCCTTTGTAGAAAACGATCAATTACAACCAATTATTCCAACTCAAAAACTAGAGCTGGAAATTCAATCAAAGGTAGAAAAGAAATTCTGTGAACGATTCAGTGCAATAGTTTTATCTGATGCTCACGTTAAAACATCTCCATTTTGGTTAAAAGTATTATTAGAATCGGTAAATATTCGATCAATTAACAATATTGTTGATATAGCTAACTATATTATGTTGGATCTAGGCCAACCACTTCACACTTATGATTATGATAAAGTCAAAGACCACAAATTAACTGTCCGTTTTGCGAAACAAAATGAAAAAGTTAAAGGTATAGATGAAAAAGAGTATTCACTAGACGAAAACACCATCACAATCAGCTCTAACGATGGTGTAGAGGGCATTGCAGGTATAATGGGCGGTGTTAGTTCGTCTATAAATAACGAGACCAAAAATATCATCATAGAGGCGGCAAACTTTAACATGTATACAATTAGAAAAGCGTCTCGCAAATTAGGATTAAGAACAGAGGCTAGTATTAGATTCGAAAAAGGCCAAGACCCAGCAAAAATCGATTTGGCCTTAAAGCAAACCATACAATTGATGTCAGATGTTGCAAATACAGAAACTGCATCCGAAGTCATTGATTATTACCCCGAACCAGCAGGTGAAAAACGTATAAACTTTGATTTAACTTTGGTTAAAAGATTTTTAGGGATAGAACTAAGTGTTAGAGAAATTTTCGACATCTTCACAAGGATAGGTTGTATTATAGAAGACGCCGAAAAAGTGCCTAATTTAACAAGTATTCCTGATAATAACTTACCTGTAAGCTTATTGATCCCTTCATTTAGGCCCGACTTAAATATGGCTCAAGACCTTCTAGAAGAAATTGCCCGTATTTATGGATATCACAATTTTGTCCCAACATATCCAAAAAGGGACGTTCAATCTGTAATACCAAATAAATTCTTGAAATTAAAAAGAAAAACTACTTCGCTTTTATCAAGTTTAGGGGTTGATGAAGTTACAACCTATTCATTTATCGGTAAAGATTTATACGACAAGTTAAATTTAGATATAAATAATTGCCTAAAAATTTCAAATCCAATTTCTCCTGAAAGAGAGTATTTAAGGACTTCCTTATTACCAAGCTTAATTGAAGTCGCTTTTCAAAATAGTAAAAACTATAAAGAGATTAATGTTTACGAGAGAGACAGAGTTGTTTATAAAACAATAGCGGAAGAAGGACTTCATAACCAGCCATATCATATCGGTTGTGTTATGTTGGATCCAGTTGATGAGAATATATTCTTAAAGACCAAAGGCATCATCGAAAAACTTCAATCCGAGTTATCTTTACCTTTAGTTATCGATGAAGCAAAAGATCTGGGTGAATTTAATCCATTAAAAAACATTCTACATTTAGGTAGAACCGCAACTATTAGTTTAAATAGTAAAGTTGTAGGAATAATTTCTGAACTTCATCCAAAGGTTCTTCAAACATTTGAATTGCAGGGTAGAATAGGGGTCTTTGAGATTAATATTGATGAGATTATCGAGGCTGTAAATTTTGATAAAAGATTTGAACCCATTTCAAATTACCAATCTATTAAAAGAGATTTAAGTTTTTGGGTGAATAAAGAGGTCAAATATTCTGAGATTGAAAATCAGGTTAATTCTTTGAATAACCCACTTCTAAAACAAATTGAATTTATTGATCAGTATTTTAATGAGGAAAACAAATCACAAAAGAGCATAACCATTTCTATTACTATTCAAAGCACTGAAAAGACTTTGACAGACGAGGGAACTAACAAAGTAATAGAAGAAATTACTTCGGTTATATCTAAAAACCTCAAAGCAGAATTCAGGAATAAATAAGAACCCTTTTTTAAATGTAATTTAGGGGTTTTTTACCCTTATTGTTAATTCGTTACTTTTGATCTTGGTTCCTTCGTGGTTACCTTCAACATATATTTGATAGTCGGTATATTGAGCTGAAACTCCGCCACTTGACGCAGCAGGAGCTTTAAATGTACATTTCCCAGTATTGCCGGATACGCAAGTCCCCGTAGCAGCTCCACTTAAGAAAAGTTTTACTGATGTTAAAGGCAAAGATGTATCTGGTAAAAACGCATAATCAATATTTACTGTTTGCCCAACTGATAAGTCACTCAATCCGGTTCCGCTTATTGAAATTGTGTAGGTAGGCAATGTAACTTGGAATTGAACCGTTGATGTTCCTTGATTTCCAAGTGAATCTTTTACCTTGAAACTCAACGTATGAGTGCCACCAGATAGAGTCCCAAGATTTAACGTTCCAGAGTATGGTAATGAAGTTGCAGTTACAACAGGAGAACCTCCTCCGTCCAAGAATACTTTAACTTCTGTAATAGTAGCACCTGTATTGGCAGTAAAGGCATTAAACCCAACTTGCAATGATACATTTGGCCCCGCAACAGATTGGCCAGAGCTAGGTGACGAAATTACAGCCCAAGGCGCATCCGTGCCACTTGGATTTCTATTAATTGTGCAGTTTTCCGAAGGAACAGTTCCATTTAATTCTGGCTTGCCGCTAACCCATTTATCTAGAAATGGTTGTAATTTAGTATTTGGCATTATGAATTTTTTGTATCTTACTGTGGTGGCCAATCCTAAGTTACTATCAATTTGTCTGGCTAAATGATCCAATTGATCAGTACATACCAAGTAATCTTTTACTGTTACGTATTGTGGGACTGCCAAATCTACTATACCCAAATCCGCACCAAAGCCAGAGCAAGCATCACCTTCACCTTCACAGGTTCCTTTAGAAACAACACCTGCTGGTCGATTAAATGGAGTAGGGGGGAAGGTATTGCCAATTCTAAGCATATACTTAGCAACCCAAGGCCTTGCCGAACTAAATCCTGTACCACTCGAAGACATAGGCTCATTGTTATTATTACCAAGCCATCCAATTACAACCATTTCTGGAGTGTAAGTAGCAAAAAGGGTTTCTTTACTATCTTCTGATGTACCGGTTTTGCCTGCAATATCTCTATAATCCCAACCGCTGTATTCACTTCCGCCATTTCTTTTATTTAAGGCCGGACCAACTTTGTTTGCGTTTAAAATATCACTTACGATAAATGTAGCTCTTGGATCAGCCACTTGTTCTTCTACAGGCTTATACTCATAAACCACATTTCCATCTCTATCAACAATCTTTAATACAACTTCGTGTTTAACTAACTTACCTTCATTGGCAAGTACTCCATAGGCTTGTGCATGCTCAATTAGCTTTATATCGGCTCCACCAACAGCAATAGCTGGTCCATATCCTCTAGGATCGGTTAATGTCGTATAGCCCCATTGCTTCATTTCATTAATAAAATTATCAACCCCTAATTGTTCTACCATATAGATTGGAGGGATATTTTGAGATTCCCTTAATTGAAGTCTAGCTGGACGTATCCCTGTAAAGACATTACCAAAGTTTTTCGGTTTATAATTTCCTAATTGGATAGGAATGTCAGGTAATAGTGAACCCGCAGAGATCAATCCTTTTTCAATTGCATAATAATAAATCATAGGCTTCATACTTGATCCATATGATTGTAATGTATCCATAATGTTTACCTCAGGAGCAAATCTACAAGTAGATCCTGAGCAGCCAGCAGGGGATGATGTGCCAAAATAGTCATACGATCCTACCAAAGCCATAACCTCTCCATTTCTTGGGTTTATGGCAACTAATGCGGCATTTTCAGCTTTGAATTTTCTACCATAAACATCGACAGCTTCTTTTACTTGTTCCTCTGCGATTTCCTGATATTCAAGGTTCAAAGTTGTAGTGATTTTATATCCACCGGTGGAAAGCATTTCTTTCGAAAATGGCTCACCATTATTATATCCACGTTCCATTAATAATTTTTGGACATAGAACACAAAATGAGGAGCTTTTAATTCATCTCTTTTCTTAGCAGTTGTATAAACTAATTCAAAAGTCCTTGCTTCATCAATCATTGCCTGAGTTACGATATCCTCGGTTGATCCAGTTTCGGCTTTATGATCAGCATTTATCTTATTGATATATTTCTGCATTTGATCAAGAACATAAAGCTGTCTTTCTTTAACCCTATCTTTAGAATTGGCGTTAGCTGAACGAGTAGGGGACATATTATTTGGATCTTGTGGAATCGACGCAAGTATTGCGTATTGAGCAAGATTTAGTTCTGAAATATCCTTACCAAAATATTCATACGAAGCTCTTTTAATACCATAAATGTTACTTCCTTCAGGAATAACATTTAAATACATCTCTAATATTTCATCTTTTCCTCTAGATTTTTCAATTTCTAAAGCAAGTATGACTTCTTTAATTTTTCTCTCATAACTTCTCTCATTAGTAAGAGCAGTTTGTTTGATCAACTGTTGTGTAATAGTAGAGCCTCCGCATGCGGAAGTTTTAGCTATATTTGCAACTCCGCATCTAATAACGGCAATTAGATCAACACCACCATGGCTGTAAAAATCCATATCTTCGGCTGCAAGTAATGACCATTTCATTAATGGAGGAACTTCTGCCATTTTTATGGGATCACGATTTTCATCTCCATATATTCTGTATAGTAATTGTCCATTACGGTCATAAATCTCGCTAGCTGCGCTTTTTTCACCAAATGGCTTGTCAGGGCTAGGCAATTGTTCTGTTAATGATTGCAACCATCCAAAAGCGTAAATACCTCCAATAACCAAAACAATAAATAGGATTGATAAAAACACAAAAAAAGCCTTTTTAAATTTAGCTTTATTTATGTTTATTAATTTACGTTTGGGATTACTTTTATGTGAATTCCATTTTCTGGAATTTAATCGGCTTGAGTTATTCTTTAGTTTTATTCGTGAGGTGTAATAGGCCATATTTGATTCAATCAAAACAATATAAAATTATAACAACTTTATCTATAAAAAATAAGTTGTTAGTGGTGTACATTATAATTATTTATACTTTTGCACTTTGGAACCGAATATAAACCGAATTTTAACATTCAAAACACACCCAGCCCATAGTAAAATATTCATCAATTAAATCAAATCTGTTATAATTACTCGCATGATGTTGACCATAATGGAAGGGTGTCAGAGTGGTCGAATGAGATGGTCTTGAAAACCATTGTCCGAGCAATCGGACCGCAGGTTCGAATCCTGTCCCTTCCGATTTTGTCTTTGAGACAAACAAAGTGTGGTCGAAAAGAAACAAAAGTCGGGAACACCCGAACGGGTGTTCCAATCTTTTTTGACAAACAATTCATCCTTATTTCATCCCAAAAGGATCAAAGCAAATGAGCGACAAAGAAATTTTAGAGTACTCACAAAAAACTAAGGCAGAGGCTATTTCAATACTTGCACAAACCAATCTCATAAACATTTTAAAAGAATTTGGCGAGGTAAAAATCTATGGGAGCTTTAAATACGATCTCATGTGGGGACCAGATATTGATATTATGGTTATCTGCACTGACTCTACTAGAGAGACATCCTTAAGGGCATTAAATCGACTAATAAAAGAAAAAATATCTCAAAAATATGATTATG
>CAZLRZ010000010.1:0-23236 GCA_964562165.1 uncultured Candidatus Saccharibacteria bacterium | reverse complement strand
GATCCTTTAAGAAGTCCGTTATAGAAATCTCGTGGGGTGTAAGTTGATCGTCAAAATTACAGTCTTTATTCACATTTCTTAATATAGAAACTGACACATTGGGAGATATTTTCAATTTATAGTTTTTGTTAAGAGGAATATCTGCCCCAGGCTGACCATCTCCACAATTATGATTAGAGCAATATACTAAATACAATTCAGAATCCGGATATTCATAAACCCATTGTGAAAATTCTACTTCTGAACTTGAAATTTTATTGATTTTTCCCGTCATGAGCTCATCTATAATTACCTCTGTAGTTGGGGTAAGAACAGGTGAATTGGTTACGTTGGTAGTGGGTTCTAATGTTCCCTTTTGCATATCATCAGGATTAACTGTAGCTGTAATTGTTACATCTGTTCCGGTACCATTTGCCCCCATAGGTAATGAATTGGATATTTTAATATACTCTGCAACTAAAATTATTATCCCCCCCACAAGTAGAACGATTATTACCAATAAGAAAATTAATAATGTTTTATTTGTTGATTTTGTTTGTGATTGATTTGTGTTTGTTACTGAATCTATCTGGGTTTTAGTATCTTCCATTTTCTTAAAAATTTAAAAATAAATTAATACACGGAAATTTGTTTTAAATCACAATTACTTTGAATCCACGAAAGATCAAATTCGGTAAGTTCTCGTCTTTTGCCATCAACAATAAAATATTCACTGGGTATTTCGGTTGTGTCTAGAGGATTTTCTTCATTTTTAATTGAAGGCATCTTGTTAAGAATCCATTCATCAGGACATGTTTGAATCAAATTTGATTTTACTTTTGTGGTTGTTATACTTCCTTGTTGCCACAGCAGGATAAACAAAGCTATCATTGATATGATGAAGCCAAGTAAATACTTTACGTATCTGTCATCCACCTTTTTTCGATTATAATTTTATCTAATATTACTAATAATTGCTTCGGTTGTCTTGAAGAAAAATTCTGGATATTTTGTTTTTAATAAAGAATTCACATTATCTTCCTCGACAATTGTTACAACTTTACCACTTGATGTTTTAAAAGTGATATAAAGAATATCTAGTGTAGCTCCTCTGTTTAATTCATGAATCACGTATTCTTTGCCAAAAAGATTAATCGGCTTGTCATAGATTTGTGTGTTTACACCCACTAAGGAATTAAGTTGATTTATTGGGTAGCTATCAACATAGATTTTTATTTGTCTATTATCAAAGATAACAAAATCAGAGCTATATATTGAAAAATCTACCAAATAATATTTACAATAAATTTCTTCTGTAGTCGGTTTTGAAGTGTTTGGATCGGTTTTATAGCAATCTTTGGCTGTATCATAATATTGGATAGGACCATCATCACTTTCGGATTTTGGCTGTGTTTCAAGATAAACTGCCGCAGAAGATTTTGGTAATACCATACTAATATTAGCCTTATCTAGAGGAACCACTTTAGTATTAATTTGTGGGTTTTGAATAAATCCAATCCACTGATTATTTACACTTTCTATTGCATTGTTCAATAGATTAGGATTTGGAGATACCGTTGGTGTAAGAGTGATGGTTGGTTCGGTTCTTTTAAACTCGCTTAATACATTCGAAGATAAATATGGAAGACTGTCATAAATATCGCCTACAAGTAAATCTTCTGGATTTATATCCTTTGCTATATCCTCTCGACCATTTTTAAATTGTAACAATACTTTCGCTGGCATAGTTCCACCCAATAGTCGAAATTCTAATCCTGATGTACGATACTGACCGTTCCCTATTTTAATAATATTAGGCCAAGTACTTTGTTGAAAAACACGATTATCCTCTGTAATTATATAAAAAGCTCTGACATCTCCATCCTGACTTTGAATTAATTTATTCTCATATTCTAAAACTACAAAAAAACTATTTGTTTCTTCATTGCCTGTATTTTTCAGTTCACCTTGGAAATGTGTTATTTCCGGATTCCCAATATATAGATTAATGCCAAACAATACTAAAGTTAATCCGACAAGGCCAATCAATAACAACCCCGAGAAAATTTTTCTCTTTTTTGTGCCTAAAAAAAAGTTTTTTATTTTGTTTATCATTTTAATTAATTTAATAAGTTTTTAGATTTGAAATAATTTTTTCGATTACTTTTAGTCTTAATTGTTTGTCTTGAATCTTTAAGACCTCGTCTCTAATAGTATCTGAGTATGTAATGGTAATGTTGTGACCATTTTCTAAATCAATAAGGAAACGCTTCTTTATTGAATCTGAGCTTCCTTCGGAAACATAATAATTGTATAAACGAACCTTTTTACCGCCAATTTCTAATGTTTCCTGATCCACATTCTTTACATAATTATCATTATAAACGGTTGGACTAGCAGGAAAGGCATCAATTAAAACATCAATTTGGTCAGAAAACTTAGTAAGCTTAGAGTCACTTGCAATAAAAAAGTTGATATCGTAGCTTTTAGATGGAACTAATTCGGTTGAAGGCTCTAACGTATCTTTATTAATTGTAAAATCATATCGAGGCCCACCATACCATGGTTCTAGCCCTTTATTAATTTTCTGAAAAAAATCGTTATTATCATAAGTATAAAATGATTCGACTTTAGGCAAAGAAAACTTAACCCTAGCTTCCGGCAAAGTAAAATCTTCAACTTCCCCAAGAGAGTCATTTAAAAAGGCATTTATCTTACCTACAAAATTGGTATATTCTTCTAGAGTCTTATCAATCACTATTCCATTATTATTAGACAAATCAACAGCACCCAAATTTATTTGATCAATAAGTTCTTGTGGTGGTTCAACCATAAAAGACTCACCTAAATCAAATGTGTAGCCATATTTTTTGTCATTTAAAAATGTGATGGAATCCGGCACGGAACTTTTGGGCATATCCCATACAAATTCAGCAGTCATATTGCTTCCAGCCGGGATTATATAACTGTTATTATAGTTTTTAGCATAGTAATCAGGTGCAAAATTTGGGTTATCGGCAGTATTTAGCATCAAGTCTTGAGCTTGAAACCAAAAATCTGACTTGTCATCATTTTGGAATTTAAGTTCAACAATAAAACGCTTAACATCTCCCACTTCAAAATAACGACTACGAACATATTCGATATTAATATTCGCTCTTATTGGCACACTTGAGGTTGAGTTTCCCATATTGGACAAAGTTATTTTAGACAATAGGAATATCAGAATAGAAGGAAGAAAAAAGATAAATACTATTAATAGACCAAATAGTATTTGGAAATTTTGTTTTTTTAATTTGTTAGGCATAATATAATTTGTTAATTCAAATTAATAGTAAATACTGGTGTACAGTTATATTTAATCTTATTTATTACTTCAGCACAAATCAAACTACGAATTTTATTGTGTTAAACTGTTCCTATGAAATTTGAAATTATAAGCACAAAAACAAAAAACAATTATATTGTTGAAGATGCCCTTTCATTTTTAGAGAAGCTGAATGGAAACTATAAATCTTTTATTGAACAAATCGTAGAAATCTGTAACGAGGAATTAATCTATAACATACTTTTTTCTTTTAACTTTAAAGGGCAAAAGTACACTCCCGATAAAGCACAAAGCTTCATAGATTATTCGCTTAAAGGCTGGAAAGAAAATAAAAATTTTGTCTTCATAATTCATACTGGAGGCGATAAATTAGCTGGAGTTATTGAAATTAAAAGTAACGATAAAGAATGTTCCGAAATCGGCTATTGGTCTAGCTCAAAACACCCCGGCATTATGACTAATGCCCTTCGCGAACTTAAAAAATACGCCAAAAGCAAAGGCTATAAGAAGCTTGGAGCAACAGTCAGGACAAATAATTTTGGATCACAAAAAGTTTTAAAGAGGAATGGTTTTGAATATGTTAAACCCTATCCACTTGGCGAAGACAAAATTGAAAAACTTTGGTTTGAATGCTCTATTTAATTATTTAAGGCAATTTATTAAGATTTCTTTAATCTCTTGTTCTGTCAAAGGAATTTCACCTATCTTTCTTTCGGCTAATCTCTTTGAAATATATTCAAAATGCTTATCATCTATATTCCATTCGCTTAAAGACATCTTTACGCCTAATGATTTAAAGAAATCATAGGTTTTGGAAATTGCCATTTCAAGTATTTCAGAATCAGCACCCGTTAAGCCCCAAATTCTTTTTCCATATTGAATTATTTTATCCCCTTTGACGCCTTTAGCTACGTTCATCCATCTTGGCGTGATTATTGCGAGTCCAGCGGCATGAGGTATATCATAAAATCCACTTATTTCATGCTCTATCTGATGTGTTGCCCAATCCTGATCAATGCCTGCTCCAATTGTTCCATTTAAAGCTATGCAAGCTGACAACGTAATGTTAGCCCTTGCGGAGTAATCTTGTGGATTTTCGAGTACTTTCTTTGAATTTTCAATTAGAGTTAATAAAATGGATTCGCTAAATCTATCTTGCAATGGAGTATCTTTTGTCGTAACGATGTACTGTTCAAAGACATGCGAGAAAGCATCGATTATTCCATAAGCTGTGTGGTCTTTAGGAACGCTAAAAGTATTTCTTGGATCAAGGATTGAAAATGTTGGGAACGCTTTCTCTCTATGAAATGAAAGCTTTTCGTTTTTAGTCCAGTTAGTAATAACCGACCCAGCATCCATCTCGCTCCCTGTTGCAGAAATTGTAAGTACCGTGCCAAAAGGAACATATTTTGTAGGCTCAACCTCAATTTTAATCATAAAATCCCAAGGATCACCATCGTAATACATTGAACTAATTAACAATTTAGTCGCATCAATTACGCTTCCACCTCCTACCGCTAAAACGAAATCAGGTTCAAAGGCTTTGAATTCAGATATGATTTTCCTAATTGTTTCCACCCTTGGATTTGGTTCGATTCCACCAAATTCCTTAACCTCAAAGTTTTTTAGTTGATTCATAACCTTATCGTAAACACCGTTCTTTTTTATACTTCCACCTCCATAGGTAACAAGGACCTTTTTACCAAAGGGGCGGATATTTTCAGCGATTTTATCCATTGAATTGTCTCCGAAAATTACTTTGGTGGGATTGTAAAGGACGAAATTATTCATGATTTTTTTATTAATAATTAAAAGTTAATATCTCATTATGGCAAGCCAAATCGATTCACTCACAGCCTCGTATTGATGCCAAGGATATTTATTATCTTTATCGTAAAAATAGTCGTGTGTAAACCCAATGGGCATATACATTTTTTGATATATAGTATCTTTGTTATTTTCTTTGAATTTATTCATAATCCCAAGTCCGTAAACTTGAGTGTGTACTTCAGTAAACGGATGTTCCTGATGAATACTCGATGCTGTGTGCGCAGGTAAATACCAACAATTAAACTCGTAATTATCAAACTTTTCTATTGGCGAACGAAGTATTGGGTAATTCCATTTTGAAGGATCCTCAGGATATCTAATTTTATTATTATCCCAAGTTTTTATGCAGAAATTTTGTAGTTCAATATTGGGTTCTTGCGGATCAAACGAATATTCAATTAATAAGCCCTCTTGGACTTCAATTTCCCCTACATTTTGGGTTAACAAAAATGATTTATCTTTTTTAATTTCCCCCACAAAATCAATTTTAATTGATATTTCAGAAAGGTTAACTACTGTGGAAGTCTTTGTCAGATTTACTTTTTCTTCTTTAATGTATTTAACTGAGAAAAAATCGTTTGAGAAGTTTAAGAGTTTGATCATTTTTGAAAGATAATAATTTATCGATAAAAAGATAATAACATCCGTAGAAGAACGAAACAAACTCCGGCTAGGAAGATTGTTTATGATATAATTCGGATTATTATTAATTAATTAAAGCAATGCAACAAATTTTTTTAAGGACCCAAACTGCTTTAAACCAAAGAGAAAAAGAAATTCGAGGTGATTTAGCGATATTAGCTCAAGAAAAGGGAACCCATGATAGTGATGGAGATAATTGGGATGACCCTAATGTTTATGAAGCTAATAGTAAGATTGAACTCCTTAATTCGGAATTGAATTGGGTTTTATCACAAATTGCAGGATCTATTATAATAGATCCTTCAGGGATAGATACTTCAATAGTTTCTCAGGGCACAGAAACGTCTATTAAATTAAACCTGTCAAATTCTCCTGCAGATTGTTTTAACATTATTGTAGGAAATCCGCTGGATTCAAAATTCATTAAGCAAGTAGATGGAACACCGATTTTATCACCCGAAACCCCAATTTTAAAGTCAATAATTGGAAGAAGAGTCGGAGAAATTGTACCTTATCAACATCTTAATACTTCTGGAACAGTTGAGGTTTTAAACATATCCTTATCTAGTCTTGCTTTAGAGTCATAACTTTTCCAGTTTTGAAGAATAATCTTTTTCAAAAATAATATTAGTTTCGTTGATGTTGTTTGCTTTTTTATATTCATCGAATAAATCCCAATAGGTTACGACAAACCTATCTTCTCCCTTTAAATTTAGCTTATCGGCAATCAAATTTATTGTTTCTACATTAGAAGATTCGATTTCCATAAAAAATCCAAAAGGCATTTCATCTATAGAAATTTTTGCATCTTGGTAATTCCAATTCATACGATATTTTTCCATAATAAATTCATCAGGGAAACCTAAGATCTTGATAATTGAACCAACTGTATTAATATCTCCGACAGTAGTTTCGAGCTCTTCTCTAACAAAGAAATTTTCTTTAACAAGATCTTTGTTTTTGATCTTCATTGTTAGAGTATTATCTTTTCCGGATCTTACTCTTATAAATATCCCTTTGTTTTCTAAACTTTTATTTTGATCATCAAACCTAATTGTTTTTTGATGTTCTGTATTAATGTGTTTTGCTCCTAACGCCTTTAATTGCTCGATTATTTTATCTACATCTAAAATTTTAAATTTTACTTCAGTTTCAATATAGTTAGACATTCTTATATGTTTAATAATTTAAATACTTGTTGATAAACAAATTTTTCATCATAATTTTTTTCTGATACTAATAGATTCCTCCCGTGTTCATCTAAATGCAATATCGCCTTTTCGTCAATTATAAATCGGAGATTTGAAAATTTTAAGAACTTTGGATAAAGTAAACTTAATAAGGCAATCACATCTGACATCAAACTTTCCGGATATCTATTTAAAAAGAATCTATCAAGATTTTTAATTAATAAACCATAAATATCTTCTTGTTTAGATAGTAATTTTTTATAAATATCACTGTCTTTATTTATAAAGAATTTATTGAATTGAAAAGTTGTATCACTTAAGATTAATTTTATATTCACCTCGCTTTTAAGAACTTCTACTACGGATTTGGAATCTATTCTAAAGTTATGTTCAGCTTTATCAGGAGTTCTAAATTTTATTGCACCCCCCATTTGAAACACCTTTAATTTGTTTAGTAAAAGCGGTTGCTCATTTATTATCCTGGCTAAATTTGTTTGCCCCTGAATGCAAAGGTAATAAATATCACCTTCAATATCTTTACACATTTTAGCAATATCATCAGTTGAAAATCTTATTGGTTTTTCTGCATTTTCAGACTCAATTTCAACTGCATCAAAAAGAAATTTGGTACTACCAAAATCTGTCCCGACATATACAGGGACGTTGTTTCTCTTAAATTTCTTTAAGATTAAACTTAAAAGCTTTGCCCGATGATTACCGTGGACTTCATCTCCTGAAACGAGAGCAATTAAATTAAATAATTCGGGGTGTAATAAAATCAAATACAAAACCAAAATGTCATCCGGGTCATCTCCAATATCCGTGTCAATAATTAAATTTATCATTTACAACTTTTACAAATGTATTTATTGGCCAATTAGGATCAGACGTATCGATGTTCTTACTTTCAATAATTTTATCAATAAAATAACAGTATTCACAATTATTAATTGCCCTTTTACTTTTTGGAAAAAGAGCTACCCGAAATGGATTCCCGCCTTCAACTTTAACCTTTTCACTAATAGCGTTAATTGTGCTGCCGGTATATGAATTATCAATTACACAAACCTTTTTATCTTTTAAAGATTTTGACATAAATTTATTCATATGTATTCGATCTTTATCTGCATGGTATTCCCAGAACATTATCTTGGGAAAATTCTCCTTGTTCACAAAGCTTGAAACATATTGAAAACAACCCCAAGGTATAAAAATATATACATCTGCAGAAGGGAAATCCACAAACATATCTTTAAAATATTCCTTATTAAAAACCTTTTTGTTGAATGCGTTAAATGGGCCGTAATATTTCCTTAATGTATTAAACAGTTTTTTTGTTACCTTTTCGGCATTGTGTATGGACACTTTTTTAAGTTTTATTTTTTGATTACACCCAATTAAATTAATTGCAGCATTTAAATATGTATTCCAATCCTCTTCCAGTTTTATATTTTCAAACAAATAGTTTTTTAATAATTTTACTCTTTTGTCATAACCAGCTATCCTTATTTCAATTTCAAGCGAATTCCCTTTCAATATATAAAAATCAAAGTTTTTAATTTTATATTTTTTTATAATATCCTTAACATAACTTTCTAATTTGTTTTCCCTTAACAACTGCTTTAAATACATATAATAGGCCAAATTTGTTTCAAGATTGCCATAAAATGAAATTTTGTACGGATCGCTTAAGTCTACCAACCATTCCTCGGGCGCCCTTACAATAAAACCTTCTTTTATAGTTTTAAAGGACCAGCCCCTTTTTAAATAAGAATAAAGCATTTCAACATCAGATGTTTGGAAGGAAACCTCCTCCCTATCGTGCATATTATGATAAGTTATGTTTTCGTTTAAT
Organism: uncultured Candidatus Saccharibacteria bacterium; assembly: GCA_964562165.1. GTDB lineage: Bacteria > Patescibacteriota > Dojkabacteria > B142 > OLB20 > JAKQLP01. The sequence continues at coordinate 14,412 of CAZLRZ010000010.1, read as the reverse complement.
AAAATTCTTTTCATACATCCTCTTAATAATTCAACATCTCGTACAAAATGTTTGAACGACTACTAAGGCCACAATATATACTTGAAAATTTATTCTCTTTATATATCTTAACTAACTCTTTAGTAAAGGAAACTACTTCATCCATAGATAACTGTTCTTTATCTTCCCACTCTGTTCCGGGCTTTGGCACAAAAACGCTATAATCTGCTACAATCCCGTATTTTGCAATTTCTTTAATACCATCTAATAAGATTTCTGTCGGTTGCGCTCCTAAAACAAAATTTGAACGAGCTTTACCAAATCCAAATATTTTTGATGATAATTTCAACGCATTAAGCATATTATTATATCCAGCAAGAGCCGATTTCCCTGGACATACTTTTTCGAACCAATCCTCACCATATACTTCCAAATTAAATTCTATTTGATTAAAACCCATTTTGTTTTTTGCCATTAATAATGTTTCTTCCAAATTTTCTCTTGGTGCAGCAAGATTTATATAGCTATCCATATCTTTTATTGGATATATGTTATTAACCACTTCCGCAATTTGTGTGCATATCTCCCATACTTTTGATGTGTGCGGCATATTACCCGACATCAATTGAAAATGCATATGAGGCTCTATCTTTTCGTTTTCAATAATATATTTAAAAACATAATCGATACCGGCCAAATAATTTTTCCTATACTTTTCCCACCAAGCATTTTCGTCAAATTTAAAATCTACCAGATTATTTAAAGTTGGCATAGCAGATTTGTTATCACACCTTTTTGCTGTTGCATCACAGAACTTACATGGCTTTCCACTAATCCAATGCCAACAACCTTCAAAAGCTAAGATTGCTAACCTATCCATACCAACTATCTGTACAAAATCTTCAAATATTGGACAGTTTTCGTTGATCTCTTTAGGAAGCCTCATATTAGCATAGCCACGTTTTTTAACTAATTGTACCTCTATAGGAATCAATTCTTTTGTATGCTTTTCCTGCAAATATAGATTGTCTTCTCTTTTACATAAAACGATTGGGGATTCTTTATTGAATCGAGCTTTAACAAGCGAAACGTTTTCCCCACTTTTAATTAGAAGCTCGGAGGGAACTAGTCCGGCATCTTTACTTATATCTATAAACTTATAGTTTTTTACTGTTGGTTTTTTGCTTCTATATTTGGTTTTGTAAAGGCTTACATTAGGCAATGAATTTATTACGCTATCGTTTTCTAAATCGATTCCGTACTCTAAAATTAAAGCCTTCCATTTAGCCAAAACAGGAATATCATTGTACTTATTAAGTAGACTCATAGTTAATCTTTAATATATAATCAACGATTAGACATTGTATCATTAATAAAATAATATTTCTTTTATGCCAGAACATAACAACATAATAAATTACAAAGGAACTAACCTTTTTTACACTGAAGATATTGATATCTCAAAATGGCCTTCTGCTGAAGATTCATTACTATTAAATAGAGAAAACAGAAATTTATCACCAGAAGAATTAAGAATAGTAAAAAGACTTTTCTTAATGACAACTAAGAACCTTTATTCCAACTTAGGTCAATGTTATTGTAACGAACCCACTATCATAACTACTGGAAAATCATTTTTTGAAAATCCAAATAATTTTTATAGTTTGTTAGGTATTCAAGAACAACAACCCTGTGATCCAATAGAATCAGATGGTGTTATGCTTAGGACGGCTTTATTTCCGAGTTCTCTTACAATGGCTGGGAAAGCATTATCTTCAAATATGTTTAATGCTGTTAGCTTAACTGCGATCATGGATAATCAAGGGGATTTACATTTTTATAAAGTCGGCGGAGAAAATTCTGAAATACCAAATATTGAAGCCAAGACTTTACAACAAAAAATGGAAGGGACAATAATGGTGGTGCCAGAACGTCCACATATTCAGCGCGAATCTTGGAATTTACATTCCACAGGTGATTTTTTTGACGTTGGGACAGGTTTTGTTAACCGAAGAATAATGACGAGTATGTGTCAAGATCCAACAACATATAGATTGGGTAAAGTAACTGTGAATTTGTATAAAAAAGACGGAAAACCCGCAGCAAATACTTTTAGTAAATTAGAACCAGATCTAATTAATTTTTTATTGATAAAACATTATTTTCAAGATGTTTTTAAAGTTAACGATCTAACATTGGATGGAAGGATATATTTAAACGGTAATGAACCTCAAGGTCTGCAAATATTTGATTTTAAAGCAGAAAAACAATCTTTATTAAATACAGCTTCAGCAAATTTAAGAATGAAAGGTATTGACGACTACAATCATAGTGATAGTTATTATAGACAATTAAACAAACCATGACAGCAGTGTTTCAACCCACAATGGATATGATGCTGGCTAGAAAGCAGGCGTTAGAAGAGAACCTACGGTTGATTAATAGTCCCGAAAACATTTCGGAGGCAGAGTGGGACAATAGAATTAGAGATTTTAAAAATTGGTCTTTCAGACCTTGTTGAACCAGTTTAAGCCTAACACCTACCCACCCAATAGAAATTGTTGATGTAAATAAGACATCAACATAAAATTTCCCACTAAAATAATTATCGTTAAAGTGTAAATCAATTTAAAATACTTTTTATCTTGGAATCTGTCTAAAAACTTTACGTAACTCAAAATTAACAGAGGCGTTAAAACGAGGAAATATCTCATTCCTAAGATCAAATCTAACAATCTTCCTTCAAATACAGTATTGCCCCCCGGAAAAGATCCATAAAAAACAGCTAAAAACAGAACACTAATCAAAAGAGGCTTTCTAAAATCCACCTTAGAAAGAATTGCCCCAACAAGCATTCCGGGGTACATTAATAATAATAAGGCTATGTAAATCGGAAAGAATTTGATTAATTCTTCAAATACAATTAATGCTTCTTCACCTGAATAATAATATCCAGAACGGAAAATATTCCCATATAGGTAGTCATTAATCAAAAAGAAGCTAAGTGCTGGGACTATTGCCCCAAGTGAGATTTTCAGTAAATCTTTTATCAAAACCTTTGGCTTTTTCTTAACTAAATAAACTATTAAGAAAATTAGAATTGGGAATATGTTAGTGTAACGAATTAAAACTGCTGCCCCGAAGACAAGGCCAGATAATATTTTTTGCCAACCATTATTTTTTGATGTCAATAAAAAGAATCCGAGCAAAAAAAATGTTAGTGAAAAAATCTCGGAATATATTGTCCTAGAATAAAAAACGACAGGCGGGAAAAAAGCAAAGAGATAAATATATTTACCGCTCAAGTCATATCTCATTAAAAGCTTGTAGAAGATGACTATAGCTAGAATAAAGAAACCAAGCGTTATATAAAAAGCATAATTTAAACCTAATATCGCAGATGGAATCAACAAGATGGAAGTCCCAATATTATATTTATAAATGCAGTAATCCCCGACCTTAAATTGAGATGGATCATTTACCTGATCACATTCCATTCTTAAATCGTTGTTAACAATGTTTACTGAATTTGCATAGTAATCATGCTCATCTACAGATTTATAGGAATTTGGAGCAAATAAGATGTACACAAATAGCAAAATCGCTAGAGAGATGAATAAGTGCTTTGCCCTAGATTTATAATTAAGCACTAAACCATTTTAAAAGTTTAATTAATAACGGGAGATTACATTTTGATATTATCATAAAAATGGAATGAGAAAAATTTGACCTTAAAATCTTCGAATGTTATTATAGATATAATCTTTTTTTTATCTATTATAATGACCATTAATTCTACTACGTTTCAACAAAAAGTTGGCTACTATTTAAAACTGGCCGAAAGCGGAACAGTATTGACCATAACTAAATCCAAGCCCAAACAAAGCCAGTTCCAATTAAAATTTGTTGAAAAGAAAGTTCTAAACAAATCCAGGGAAAAATTAGAGAAATTTATTAAGAAGATAGAAGCAAATGGGGCAATGTTTGATTTTTACAACAACGACTCCGTAAAGCATGTTAGGGATATTCGCGCATGAGACCAAAACGCTTTATCCTAGATACTAGTCTGATTTTAGCATTGCTAAATCCTAGAGACGTATTACATAAACAAGCAAAAGATTTATTGTTTTCGATTGAGGACGATACCATAAGTTTCGAAATACCCCTAGTATGTGTTATTGAGACCCTCATTAAGAATCCCTACCCTAAAGCCTGCGCAACACTGCTCGCCGAACTAATTAACAATCGGGATTTTGAACTAACCACAACAACCGATTTAGAATATATATCGAGGCTCCCTATAAAAATCAGGACAGTCTTGAAAGCTAACGACTGTAGCATTATTGCAATCTGCAATCGCTTGAAGGCGCCACTTTTAACACTAGATAAAAGATTAGAAAAAATAACAAAGACAATATAACCGAAGAATTTACCCTGTTGTTTTCAATTTAAATTCAGCGACCTTCCCCCAATCACTTGCTAAAGGACCATCTCTATAAATTACAATCTTATCTAATAATAATTTATCGTCAATTTTAATTTGTTCGGCAATATTTGCTTTTTCCTCCGGAGAATAATCTCCATAAACAAAACTCATGTGAGGGGAAAACGGCGATTTGTTTTGGTATTGCAAGGTATCCGCAAGTTCAAAATATAGTTTCAAGAGCTGAGGGGACATTTTAATTTGGGCAAAAACACTTTGATTAATAGTGTTAGAAAAATTCATTCCAAAAACATCAACCTCTATCTTGTTTAAACTTTGTGCAATCTTCTGAACTTTTGATATTAGATCACCTTCTTCTGCTTCAACTTTTTCTACCAAAGTGATATGGGGGAAACTAGGCGTTTTATACTTTTTGGATAAAGAGTTTATTAAATCAGAATATTTGCTAAACTGACTTTCTGCAGGGATTAAAAAGATATCGTATGTGTTCATTTGGTTTTTATAATTAAATTGAAAAGAAGTTAATTAAGGGCTTCCTCTTTATTTTGTGTTTTTACCAGTGAGGAACGTAATGCCTAAAAGTAAGTCCTGGTGTTTCTTTTAATAATTTTAGTATTTGATTATCTACAGGATAATAAATTGCATTTTGGATTTCCTTGGATTTGTTTTCTTTATCATTATGGTCAATATAAACAAAACTGTCAGTTCCATTCTGCATTATCGAAAAGCCACACTTTTTATAAAAATTTATTACTTCATCGTTACAAAATCCTACTATTGGCATAGAATTTTCAACTGAAAAATTTTGAATATTAGAAATTAATGTTCGGCCAAATCCTTGCCCTTTAGAAATAGTGACGACAGCACCTAATCCCCAAATTGGATAAGACTTTGCGCCAACCCATATTTCAATAGGCCTAAGTCTAGCGAAAGCCAATATTTGAGGACTGTCTTCCTTTTTAAGCATAAAAACCTCACTATCACCAAAGGCTTTAAGACTGGTGGGTCCCCAAAGCGGCTTTGAGTTAAATTCCTTAACACGCCAATTATTAATAACATCTAACTCCTCTTTAGTTAGGTCTTTTCCAAGTTTTTGAATAATTTCCAACATCATTTATAAATTTAAAGATACTATTAGGACAATATTCATTTGGTGAACAAATTGCAGGCTAAGCCTTGGCTTTGTTTGCCCTGCATCTTGATTATCTATCTTTTTTACTATTAATAAAGCCCGTTATTTTATATAATCAAGGCTATAGCAATAACAAATCAATATTATGAACGACGCAAAAAACAATGCTTGGAATAATTTACACAAGTATTATCAGTCACAGGACTGGATAAACAAACCAAACATTTTTGCAAAAGAGATTTTAAAATATATTAAACAAGGCTCAAAAATACTGGATTTAGGGGCGGGGCAAGGGTCAGATACCAGGTTCTTTGCATCGAATGGCTATAGTGTCACTTCAACTGATATTTTAGAGGATGCCTTAACTCTTAATAAATCTAAACTACCCCCAGAACTATCGGACAAAGTTAAGATTCAAATTCTTGATATGACTTCAAAGTTCCCTTTTGCAGATGGTGAATTTGATGTAGTTTATGCCCATTTATCTTTTCATTATTTCGATTTAGCCACAACAAAGCTAGTATTAAAAGAGATTCACAGAGTATTAAAACAAGACGGACTCTTGATAATGCTTAACAATTCTACATCTGACCCCCAATACAAAACCGGAAAAGTTATTGAACCGGATTATTTTGTGATTGAAGATAAAAACAAACGATTCTTTAGCATCAATAGTGTTAGAGAATTGATAAAAGACGACTTCGATATAGTTTTACTGGATGATTTAGGCGAAACCTATAAAGATGCTGAGAAAGGAATACATAATTTAATTCGTTTAGTGGCCAAAAAGAAGCTGCATGGGAATATTATTTCAACCAAATAAATTAAAATTCTGAATATGGGACAAATTTATGATCAAGTTGAAAAATTTGTAATTGAATCATTTAATAAAGCCGGCGACACCCATAGCGCCAAACATCTTCAAAGAACAGTCTATTGGATTAAGCAATTAAAACCAGATGCGGATGAGGCCTTATTGGTTTCGGCAGTAGTACATGATATTGAAAGAGGTATTAGGAACAATCAAGATTATTCAGCAATAAAGGACAAAGGATTCAAAAGCGATGAGCATTTAAGTCATCATCAAGAAGAAGGGGCTAAAATCATTAGTGAATTTTTACAATCAATAGGTGCTGAAAGCGATTTTATAGAAAGGGTAAAAATGCTTGTCAGTAAACATGAAGTTGGCGGGAATGATGAACAAAACCTACTCAAAGATGCAGATAGTATTAGTTTCTTTGAAAATAATATTGACCATTTTCTAACAAATAAAGTTTTGGAAACTGGCAAGGATAAAGTGAAAGAGAAATTTATTTGGATGTATGAGAGGATAACTTCACCAAAGGCTAAAGATATTGTGAAAGATTGGTATACGGAAGCGCTCAATAAATTAAATTAATTATCACGATTATGAAAACAGTATTCATCACAGGAGCAAACAGAGGTTTAGGAAAAGGTTTTGTTGAGTATTTTCTTAAAAATGGCTTTCAGGTATTCGCCGGAGTAAGAAATATTAAAAGTATCAATCCTATTCTTTTAGATGACCCGAATTTGATACCGATAGCAATCGATATTAACGATGACGAATCAATTAAATCTGCATTTTTACAGATTCAGAGCAAGACTAAATCTTTAGATTATTTAATCAATAATGCAGGTTTGAATAAAGACTCGGCAACTCAAAACCATAAAGAACTTGTATGCAATCTGCAAAGTTTAGACAGAGAATCCCTATTAAAGATGTTTAACACAAATACTATCTCTCCTTTGATTGTCACAAAACACTTCCTTCCACTACTCATAGGCAACCCAACATTTATAATAAACATTTCAAGTGCTAGAGGATCGTATAACGATGAAAATCCAAACACCAACGGAAATTATGGATATAGAGCTAGTAAAACCGCACTAAATATGATGACTCATTGTTCTCTATTTGATCTTCCTCAAAATATAAAAACATATACTGTTCACCCAGGAAGTGTAAAAACTGATATGAATCCAACCGGTTCCGATCTACCCATAACCCAAGCGGAAAAGATTGTTAAAATAAGTAAAAATTGGGACGACAAGTTTAATGGTAAATTTTTAAGATTTGATGGGACTATTTATCCGCTTTAATAGCAATTCCCTTTTCAATCACTAACCTGTTGACAAACACAAGCGTATTAGTGTATTATTACGCTATGAATAAATATACTTACAATAAAAAACAGAAACAATTGTTTAAAGCCTTTCTTGTATTAAAAACCGAGACCGAGGTTGCAAATTTTTGTCGAGACCTTTTGACTGATTCCGAAATTGAAGAATTTGCAGGGAGATTTGATGTCGCATTAAAACTTGCAGAAGGTAAGCCGCAAAGGCAAACCTCAAAAGAAACAGGTGTTAGCATAGCAACCGTAACTCGCGTTAACCAATGGTTAAAAAGAGGCACAAGTGGCTACTCTACCGTAATTTCCAGAATAAACCATCATAACAGTTCTAAATTGCTGGCGTCTGACGGCTAAACGAACTGCGTTCATTTATCTCACAGAAACCAGCAACAGCTGGTTTTTTTATTTTTATTTTTTATTTAATAAACCATGAAAATGTAGAGCTAATTTTATATCTAAATTTTATTTAATTTTAATTTTTTAAAAATGAAAAGCAAAAAAAACTTAATAGTTATCTGCACAATTGTTCTATTTGGAATAATTCTCGGTGCTGTTTACATAGTAAACAATCCAAAAAGTGCAGTGATGGGTTCTTCTACCCAATCTCAATCTGAATTCATCAATGAATGGGGTAAAACAGAAATTACCATAGGGATCGATCAAGAATATCCGCCAATGACATTTCGAAATGAAAACGGAGAAATTGTCGGCTTTGATATTGATATGGCAAAAGAAGCTTTTCAAAGGATTGGTCTTACGCCAATCTTTAAGCCTACGGATTGGTCCACCATAGTTATGTCTTTGCAAAACAAAGACATTGACATTGTATGGAGTGGAATGACAATTACATCTGAGCGCGAATCAAAGATAAACTTTACCAAACCCTATTTTAAAGGATCTTATGTTTACATTCTCAAATCAGATTCGGAAGTAAATTCCAAAGGAGACTTAGCAGGGAAAATCGTTGGGGTTCAAGCAGGATCATCAAACGAAGAATCTTTAATAGCTAATTCAACAGAATTAAATCTTAAAGAAATCAAATCATATTCAAGTTTTGAAGAAAGCTTGCTTGATTTAAACAATGGTCGGGTTGATGCGGTTTTTGTGGATGGGACTTATGCCTTCTACTATATCAATTCAAAGAAGATGAGTTATAAAACTATCGAAGAGGTTAATTTAGAAGAAGGTGCAGGAGTCGGAGTCAGAAAATCCGATACAGGCCTATTAAACGAATTAAATGATGTGCTAGACGCAATGAAGCAAGATGGAGCGGCCACAGAAATTTCTAATAAATGGTTTGGACAAGATTTAATAAAGAGGTGAACTGGCAAACCCTAAACTACATTTTTCAAGGAGCGCTAGTCACTTTAGAGCTTTGGTTATTAACTGTTGTTATATCAATGCCACTATCAATAGTAGTGGCATTGATTAGGAACTACAAAGTAAAAGTATTGAGCGAAATACTAACAATATATACAACCATTGTTAGAGGAACACCTTTAATGCTTCAGCTCTATGTCGTTTACTTTATGCTACCTATGTTTTCGGGGATCAAACTGGATGGATTTGCATCAGCATTGGTTACCTTCGTTCTCTCTTGGGTTGCATATATTAATGAGGTTTTAAGAGTAAGTTTAAGTTCAATAGAAAAATGGCAATACGATAGTGCTAAGGCTCTTGGGTTTTCATTCGTACAGACCTTAATATATATAATATTGCCTCAGGTATTTTGGAGGGCATCTGGAGCTATTTGGAATGAAATTATAAATATTATGTATAACACACCAGTCATTGCATTGATTGGTCTTGATGAGTTGTTGAAAAACGTAAAAGTCCTTGTTGTTCGGAGTTTCGATTTCACATATTTCATCTGGGTTGCCCTCTTTTACCTTGTTTTCAATAACATACTAATTTTAATTAGTAAAAAAATTGAAAAACGATTAACAAAATTTAAGATAGCAGAAATAAAAAATGATTGAACTTATTAAAATTAACAAACAATTTAACGGACAAAAGATCTTAATCGATCTTGATTTAACTATAAAAAGAGGTTCGATTATATCCATTATTGGACCATCAGGTATTGGAAAATCCACCTTACTAAGATGTATTAAAGGTCTAGAAAAGATCGATAATGGAGAAATCAAGATAGATGGCAAACTAGCTATACAGCCAAACCTTAATGATTGGATTCGATCCAAGCTAAAAATAAGTGCTCAAACAGAAAACATCTTCGATAAAATCGGTTATGTATTTCAAGATTTGTATCTGTTTTCAAATTTTACTGTATATGAAAACATCGATCTCCCTCTAAAGATTATTCGTAAAACTCCAAAAGCTAACAGAGGGGAAATTATTCGAGACCTATTGAACATGATGGAACTTTCGGACAAAGCTGATTCTTACCCTACCTCATTATCTGGTGGTCAACAACAAAGAATTGCAATTGCACGCACATTGGCAATGAACCCAGAAGCAATACTGTTTGATGAACCAACATCTGCACTAGATAATGAACTCAAAGCAAAGGCGTTTAAGTTAATAAAAAATTTAGCTAAACAAAAAAACATTGCTATTGTGATAGTTACGCACGAGACCGAATTAGCTAAAAAATATTCGGATAGTGTCTATGAACTAAAAAATGGGAAGTTGATATTAACTAATAAGTTTTAAATATTGAGAATAATATAGTATAATATTATATATATTGATTATATTATTCTAACAATGTTCGATATAGGCCAATGCAACTGTGAGGGGATTGATCAAAGGCAAGTACAAAAATGGAAGCTTGAACATCCTGAAATAATAAACCCGAATTATAGCGATGTGATTCGCGACGTCTTTTTAGACAGAATTAATGGAGAAGATAAATTAATTAAAGGCTATTTATTACATCCTGGGGACATACGTTCTGGCCTATTAAAAAGGAGATTATTCGATCCTCTTAGATATCTTAGAAATCTTAGAAATGGCGGATCACCTTCAGAACTTTTTATATACACCCCAGAAGGTGAAGAAATAAGTTACGATTTAAACTATATCCCCACTTTGGCAAATGACACTTTACCGTTAGTCAATGGTGATGTTTATAAAAAAAAAGCATGGGACGAACTGCTACTTAGAAGGACTAACTTAAATCCTATTGAGAAAAATCTTCTCGAAAAAGTAGTTGGTGAAAACTCATTGGTCCCTTTTTTTAACCCTTTATACAAGATGGCAGCAAATCTTTTGATTAGTTTTGACCCACTCTGCTCTAATTGTCCAGCCAGAGCTAATGGTGACTGTATCCCAAGTGTTGTTTACATTTCAAATTATGAGAAATTGATAACAGATCCCTCCGGATATATTGAAATCGAAAGACGTTTAATTGCCCCAATGGATAAGCATTAAAAATCACGCGTAAAAGGGATGTTTAATAAATTTTGGTCGGTTCTCATCCAAACTGAATTCTTAGTTTTAAAAATAGCCCCTATGGGGCAATTTTTAAAACTACGGGAAGGCTGGGTCTGGAACCCAGATGCCCTCTAGACAGATACTAACACCTACGAGAAAATGAGACAAATAAGACACATAAAAAAGGAGTATCAAAATTTAAGTCTCAAATTTTACAATCTCAAATTAATACTAGGGTTACAATACCTTGAACCGCTGATCTTCATCTTGATTTTAATTAACTAGGGCAATATCCCTACGACCTCGCCTTGATCGTGTCTCTGTGTTTTATATGACAGAGATGCGATATAATTTACATAAAGCTTGGATTTAAAGAACGAAACTATGATCTTGTTCAGGTTATTTCAACACAGAAAATTTAAGGAGTAAATTATGAAATACACAATCAATCTAGCACGAACCAAAAAAGATGTTTCAGAGCTATTAGATGTAGTTAAGGCAACTTGGATTGCAACGTACACAAATGAGAGTCGCGGTCTGACATCCTCAATGATTGAAGAATTTCTTAATAAAAAATATAGTTCGGAGTATAAGAGTATGAGGTATAAGTGTCTCCGTGATAGTAAGCATAGAAATTGGGTAGCAAAGGATCAAGAAGCAAATATTATTGGATGGATTGGTTGCGAAATAAATGACAACAACATCGGTGGTTTTGGAGTTTATGTGTTGCCAGAGTTTCAAGGCAGAGGTACCGGAAGAATATTCATTGATCATGCCGTTAAATGGATGAAAAATGCTAAGGTAAAGGAAATAAGAATCAACGTATTAGATTACAACACCAAAACAATTGAATTTTATAAGCATTACGGATTTGAATTCACTGGCCATAAAGATGATTTTGTTTTGGGGAATTTTGTGGGCAAGGAGTGGAGCTTGGAAATGAGGCAAAAATAAGTAATTCATTGCTTAATTATGTATATCATATCCAAACATTCAATCCCATCAGAATTAATAAAGCTTCCGATTTTTTTAAAGCCAACACTCTTGTAAAACTTAATTGCATTGATATTCTCAGATTTAACTCCACCAAAAAGTATAATTTGTTCTCGTCCAAATTTTTTTGCAATTTCAACCATAAAACTAAATACTTTTCTTGCAATGCCTTTACCTTGGTATTCATCAGCAAGCGCGGGGCCAAATCTACAAGTGGTTTTTGGATCAAGTTTATAACCATTATCCATGTAGCGTTTGAGATCTTCTTCCACTAAATCCATACTGAACTCGAAAATTCCAATTATTTGTTTTGTATCAACGCTCTCTAATACAAAACGTAATTTGTCATATCTATTAATATCGGCACAAAGGCTGTTTGCCATATTTATGTCAAAAGAATCGTAAGTATAAAACTTTCGCGTATAGGTACTCAGACTCTCAAGAAATATTGCAAGTTCATCTGAGTCATTCCTTATTAATGGTCTGAGAATGGCAGATTCGTTATCTGATATTTTAATTGAAGTGGTAAAATTCTCTGGTCTAAGAAAAACATCGTTTAAAGTTAGCATGATAATTTGAAATTCTCTAAATTAGCCTGACTATCAAGTATAAATCTGATGACTCGTTCTTTTGCTTTCATATCTTCACCATATTTCCATTGTTGAGCCAAGGTAATTAAGTCCTCGTATTGCGGAAATAAATTTATTTTAACCCAATTTGAAGAGGTTGTTTTAGATCCAATTTTTGAATTACGAACTGTATATAAAATCCTACATAAATTCAGTACAACATAGGATTGAATGTGGCTATCGTCAAGTGATGCGATATCTTTATCAGTTTTTGGCAACCATTCTTTGTAAAAATCTTTTGTACAAGCTTTCTTTACATCATCGATTGATATCTTCGAGAATAGATCCGAAAATGACTCGCCGTATAGTGGAGTACCGTGCTCTTGAAGTATGTAATTATTTATAATCCATTCATTGCCATAAGGTGCCTCTTTGTAAAGTTTTCCAAATCCATACCACGGCCTTGGCTCTTTTGGTGGTAAAATTTCTTTGAATAAATATGTTGGTGTGTAGGAAGCTTCAACTTTATCTTTAAAGGCAGGATTGGATTCTTCAAGAGTCTTATGGATTTGCTCGAGTTTAATAAGATCGTTTGCATCAATTTTTAGTTTTGTTATTACATGTAGATCGATATCACTTCGGTCGGGATTATAGTCTCCGTATGTCAAAGAACCTGTAAGATATACTGACACTAAATTATTGCCAAGAAGTTCAACAATTAACTTCTGATATTCTTTCAAATAGGCATTGATAAGTGGGTATGGTGTATATTCGATTGAATTGGATTCGGCAATATGGTCAACTTGTGATTTCAGGTCTTCAATAATAAATTCATTATCAGATATTGTTTTGACGGAATATCTTGTGTTTTCTCGATATTTGGATAGTAGACTATTATCTTTGTCAGAATTGAAATGGGGTAACACTTCGAAATCCAATAACTTTAACGCGGTCAAATTAGTCAAACCAATCAAGTTTTCGTCAGGTCCAAAAGCCCAACCTTCTTTTACAATCTTAATGGTAGGCGTTAATACTACGGCTCCAGCACTAAATCCGCTAATAACGAAATCCTCTTTTTTTGTGAAATTCTCTATTTCTTTGTCAAAGCCAAATGTCCGTAAGTTATGCAAAAGCTGAAAAGTATTCCCTCCTGTAATCATCAAAGTATCACATCCCGCTATCAATCCTAAGTCATTGGGATTAGTGTTATTGATATAAATAAGTTTTGCATTATTTTGCTTGCATAAATTTTCCCAGATTGGTGTGTATTGTGCGTTATCTTTGCTTGCTCCATCAGAGGGCATGTATCCAAATATGGTATTGGGTTTATAAAACAAAAATTTACTTATTTCTGTTAGTATCTGTGGGGTCGGAATTGAAAATAATACAAAACGTTTCATAAAAAGTGTAATCAATTAATTTACTTCACCAATTCAATAATATAATTGTAACAAAATTTGAGCAAATGAGACATTTAGATGAGATTCGAACCTAAACCTCTAGCTCCGATAACCAACCCCACCAACAAAAAAGCTTAGAACCAAAAACTTTTTGATTTAGGTGAAATTAAGCGATTTTGACTTCTCCAGGCTACTTTTGGCTAATTAGCTACTCTTGGGAACCCAAGTCCTTAGAGCGTTAAGCGATTTCAAGGGAGAGGGATGGGTCTTGCAGGACTTTCGATCATTTGGCGGAGAGGCCGGGATTCGAACCCGGGGTAGGTTTTAAAGCCTACGCCTCGTTAGC
>CAZLRZ010000009.1:0-24590 GCA_964562165.1 uncultured Candidatus Saccharibacteria bacterium | reverse complement strand
TTAGATGAAGTTGATAGAATGCTTGATATGGGCTTTGTCCATGAAATCAAACATCTAATCTCCTTTTTACCAAAAGACAAGCAGTCCTTATGTTTTTCAGCAACAGTTGATAAAAAAGTCGAAGAAATTATTAATGAAATCTTAAAACCAGAATACATTAAAATTTCTATTAAAACCGGCGTAACCGCTAAAAACATAGAACAAAATATTATCCGAATTAAAACTAGAGAAGATAAAATCGTTGAACTCGAAAAGCTATTGAAATCAGATCAATTTGACAAGATTTTAATATTCGTCAACACAAAAAGAGAAGTCGATAAACTCGACAAACATCTCTACGGCAGAGGATTCAGAGTAACATCAATCCACGGCGAAAGACGACAAAACGAAAGAAAAAGATCTATCGAAAGTTTTAAAACGGGTAAGGCCAAAGTCTTAATTGCTACTGATGTAGCAGCCAGAGGCTTAGATATTAACAATATCTCACTCGTTGTAAACTACGACATTCCTATGAACTACGAGGACTACATCCACAGAGTAGGCCGTACAGGTAGAGCAAACAAAAAAGGAATGGCATTGACCTTTGTTGGCTTAGCTAACTAATTAGGCAACCAAATAGGTAAATAGTTAGTTTTTTGCTAATCTATCAGCCCACACACTATATTGTAATTATATACTTGGCATAGTAGAATAACAGCTAATATTTGTTGTTATACCATTCCATTGCTTACAATCGTCAATGTCACAAAAAAAGAACTAATTGGAATCTTACCCAATCGATTAAAATCTGACAAACTAGTTTTAAAGGCCATACAACTCGCCGAACTCGCTCACAAAAATGATAGACGAGACAACGGCCACACATACCTTGAAAACCATATTTGGGTGATTGCTAAGCAGGTAATTACACGATATTCCGATAATAGGAATTTAAAGACCCTATTAATATCAGCACTATTGCACGATACCATCGAGGATTCTGATAAATTCAGCTTGAATGATTTAGAGAGGATTTTTGGGAAAAGGATTGCAAGTATTACCAAAAAGCTCACAAAAGACAAAACAATAAAGCTTAAAAATAAGGAAGAGAAATTTACCTACTTTAAAAAGTATATTAACAATCTAAAGAAATCAAAATTAGCCTTGATCGTGAAGTTAGAAGATAGATTAGCCAATATTAGGACCATTGACTTAGAAGATTTTAAGGAAAGAGAGTCGAAAACATTATTCACTTTAAAGACAACAAAAGAAGTACTTTTGCCTTTGGGAAATGAAGTGTATTTTAATCTACTCCAAATAGAACTTAACAGAATAAATAAATTTATTTGTGTTTCTTAGTAGTAACAAGTCCAGCAATACCACCCAATACTATTACTGCCATGGCTGAAGGACAAATCCAATCAGGAATATTTATTCCACTTGAAGATTCAGACCCACTAGTAGTTGTACCCCTTGAGACTGTATCACCAGGTAAGGGTGCTGTAAAACCAGTAGCAATAGTATCATTAAGTTCTATTTTTAATTCTTCTGGCACTGCTATACAAGTTTGTGGACATTGAGCTGAGCCAATTACACGCCAGTTACAGGGGCCATCGTTAACACTTAGTTTAATATTATCATTTAACGGTTGAATACTATTTTTTAACTCAACCACCTTTGAATCAAAACCATCTGCCAATTGATTTATTCCTAGCTTTTTTTCTACGAATTCTTCACACAAACTTATTAAAGATTGTCCTGGTTGGATATCCCAACCAGGGCTAACATCACCATCTTTCACGAACTTACAGGGTGTAATATTTACTTGAGGTTCAGGAGTACTTTCTTGAATATGTTGTAGGAAATCACCAGACTGAGGTAAAGAATTCTCTGCAATTACATGAGTTATATTGTCGAAGTTATATATAAGGGTTGATAGAGCTACCGCTCCTGCGAATTTTATTAAACTCCTCCTAAAAGGAGAGAGCTCATTAAAAGCAAGCGCAGCTTCGTAGGCTTTTAACTTAATTCTTTGGCCTAATCCAATTCCTTTATTAGGACTTAATTCCGAAATAGCACTTAACATACTCTACAGACTAAAAGATATATATGCATTATATCTCTTTGCCATAAAAAATGGAATAGGCCTAAGAATATTCCTACAATCTTACTTCTTCTCCTTTTCAAACATCTTCTTTAATCCCTCAAGCCCGAATTGTTTGATATTTTCAAATCCACTTAGTGTTAGGATAATTGAGCCGATGAAGGAAGCCATTACAGGAGCAGGTATTGCGCAAATTAATCCACCCAATAAACCTTTAATTACTGCTGTTTTTTTATCATCTAAAGTGAAGTGCCTTTGCAGGTTATAGATCAAAACACTTGAAATAGTAAAAATCCCGAGACCGGTTAAGATCATTGTGAAAATACTCCATAGCTGGGGAACCTCAAGCAGAAAGCCTCCCCAATCTAAAATCATTAATACAATTACAGAAGTAGGATGAAATAAAAACAATTTTACACTTTCATTTTCAACGCTATTTGAGACTTTTTGAGTTGTTGTTTCAGTATTTTCCATTTGATTTATATTAATTTTATTACCTATATAATTATAATACGAATTGATATAATTCAATATGGCAAACTCAAAGAATTTGATTAAAATTGCGGCCATAATCGGCGGAATTATTTTTGTAATCGCCACTTTCATAGTTTTCACATTACTTGGTGTATCAACCTTTGGAACATGAGTGAAATAAAGTTTAAAAACATAGCATTCGATTTTGACGGAACTTTAGCCGATTCTTTTTATTTAGCTCGAGAATATTACGATTTGGCCGCAAAGGATTCCGGCATAAAAGGCTTAACCAGAGAAGAAATTAACACCTTGAGGAACACTAAATTTTCATTAAAGTACGGCTTCAATTTACTTCTTAACAATAAAGTAAACGCCTTAGGCGTATTGCGTTTGGCTAAAAATCTTATAGAGGAACTCCTTTTTAACAAACAAAGACTAGAGCTGTTTAAAGGCACAGTCGAGTTTTTACAAGAATTAAACGAATCGGGCGTAAACATTTTCCTTGTTACTTACAATCAAAAAATAATTGTAGATTCGACTCTTGAGAAATACAATTGCAAAGATTTATTTAAAGAGATTTATCAAGTCGATCTGTGGAAGAGCAAATCCAATACAATTAAATCACTAATTGAAGATCACAAGATAAATAGCGATGACATCGTCTTTATCGGAGATGAAATCAGAGACGTTGAATCGGCTCATTCAGTTGGAGTCAAAGCCATTGCAGTTGAATGGGGGTTTAATACACCTAAAGTGTTAAAGGAATCCAAGCCAGATTGGCAAGTAAAGAATTTAAATGAATTATCAAAATTACTGTTATCTTGAGAATAATTTTGGCCAATGTTATGATTTAATCTTCAACTTATGAGTATCCTAACTTTTATTTTTACAATTTGTCATGAGACAAAACAACCTCAAAGGTAAAACCATCTTGTTAATTAATACGGGCAGCACTCACAAGAGGCACGTATTAAAAAGAATAAAACAATTGGGATTGACCACAGTAGTTGTAAACAATGAAAAGAACTGGGCACAACCCTATGTTGATCATTGGATTATCACTGATAACACGAATCACACAAAAGCATTAAGCGATATAGACACTTTTATCCGAGATCCAAAATCTCCTAAAATCGATGGTGTGATTACTTTTTGGGAAGACGACGTGCTATTAACCTCAAAGGTAGTAGATAGGTATAAATTTATTGGAATTTCTTTTGATATAGCGAATAAAGCTCGAAACAAATTTAACTTTAGAGAATTTTGTAAAATAAACGGTTTGCCAACTCCAAAATTTAAAGCCGTTCAAACAGAAGACGATCTTAACGACATTCACAAGACTTTTAACTATCCACTAGTTGTAAAGCCTGCGCTTGGTTCATCAAGCAATTATGTTGTTAAAGTTTTAAATAAAAAGGAGCTTTTTGACACAGTTCACTATATTAAAACCAACATTTCAACCGATGTCCAATCCTCGCTTTCGGATGGTTTAGATATTTTTGTTGAAGAATATATTGAGGGAGACGAAGTCGACATCGACATACTACTTCAGAACGGTAAAGTGAAATTTGCCTGTGTTTCTGATAATTTCGACAAATCCTTTGATGAATTCTTTTTAGACAAAGGTCAATCAGCCCCATCCAGTTTAAGCGAAGAAGTTCAACAGGAGCTAATTACAGTTGCAGAAGACACTCTTGAAAAACTTGGAATATTTAACGGCTGTATCCACTATGAAGCAAAAGCCACAAAAAACGGACCGGTTCCAATTGAAGTAAACCTTAGACTAGGGGGCGATTACGTTTGGTCATATATCAAAGACGCTTGGAATGTTGATTTAATCGAAAACGCCTGCAGAATAGCAGTAGGGGATTTACTAAATTTCCCTAAAAAAATGGAACCCAAGAAGTTCGTTATAGGATGGGACCTTCACCCGGAAGAATCCGGAATCTTAGCTGAACTTGATATTCCCGATAATTTCGAACAACTCGACTACATTGAGGATACAACTTGGTATAAAGATATTGGCGAACCGGTTTTAATCCCACCAGAAGGAACTGAAACCATCGGTTGGATCACAGTTTCCGGAGAAAACTTTTTAGACGCTCAAGAGAACCTTCAAAAGGCTCTCGAGCAGATCAAGTTTAACGTAGTAAAGTACGACACAGACTCCTCGCTTGGAAAGACAGTCAGGAAAAGCCGTTTCGGATCAGCCAAATTAATAAAACAATCATTAATTAAGGCGGCCAAAATTGAAAAGCTAAAACTTTTAGACCTAAAGAGCATTAAAGATTTAAAAATTTCCATTTTTGGAAATGTATCAGAACTTTCTTCGAATCCTGTTGATATACAAGACACAAAAGCTGTAAAGGAGATATATTCCACACTCGAAACAGCAGGATACGATGTAAAACTTTACAATGTCAACGATTTTAGTAGTTTGATAAAAAGTTTTGACCCAACTGAAACCGACTTGGTTCTTAACTTTGCCGAAAAAATTAATAACTCGACAATACTTGGAGCGCAATTACCAACTATTTTGGAAGCCTGGAATCTTCCATATGTAGGCTCTAATGCAATTGCTAACTTGCTTTGTAAAGATAAAATCAAATTCAAAAAGATTTTACATTTTCACGAAATACCTACGCCCGACTGGGATTATGCCTATTCAGCGAATGAC
Source organism: uncultured Candidatus Saccharibacteria bacterium (assembly GCA_964562165.1). Taxonomy (GTDB): domain Bacteria; phylum Patescibacteriota; class Dojkabacteria; order B142; family OLB20; genus JAKQLP01. Next base: position 19,356 of record CAZLRZ010000009.1, on the reverse strand, counting down.
GAGATTGATGAAGACCTAAAATTTCCTTTAATCGTAAAACCGGCGCATTATGACAACTCAATTGGAATATCGGCCAAATCAATTGTTTACAATACCGAACAAATGCGTAAACAAATTAAAAAACTAATTGATGAACTCAAAACACCTGTCCTGGTTGAAGAGTACATTGAAGGGGACGAGTATCGTGTCTCAATTATCGGAAACACCGATGATGACATACAGATTATGCCTCTTTCAAGAACCATTTTCACCGAATTACCCGAAGGATACCCGCATATATATACGTATGATGCAAAATGGAGTGGTGAAAAAACTTTTTCAAAGTTAATTAAACAGTATCCAGTTAAAAACATTAATAAAAAGCTCGAAACCCTTTTAACGGAAATCGCTTTGGACGTATTCAACATCATGAAGTGTAGAGATTATGGTGTAGTTGAGTTCCGAGTTGATGAAAACAACAACCCTCATGTTCTAGAAATAGGAACAAGTCCAACTCTTAGCCAAAACGGAGAACTTGATAAGGTCGCCCACATTGCAGAATACACACACCTTCAATTAATTGAAGAGGTTTTGCAAACTGCGATCCATAGATATCAAAAAGATCAAAAATATAACTTTATGAACTAAGTAATTTGAGTTTATAAATGAAAGGGGCGGGATAAATCCCGCCCCTTATATATTCCCAAAAATTCTAAACCTCTTGAATATTCATAAAATCGAATTTGTTAAAAGGAATTTTGTCAAAATGCCATCTTTCTTTCCAATTATAATTAATCATCAAAGCATCAAAGATTTTGAGGCCATTATTGATGCCGATTTCCATCGCCTTCATAATTGTATAGCTGCCTAAATTGGGTATCTCGATATTATTTGATCCGGCATTTAGATAATACAAAACGCCATTATATTCAACATTCAAGCTCACTGCTTCAACAACATCTTTTGATCTAATGCTCAACATATGAATTTTAAAGGGTAGGTCTAATATATCTCTATAGATTTCTTTTCTATTAGGGACATTAAAACTAGAATCCTCGCCAAAAGTCCGCATATTATATTCAAAAAGCATTTCGATATCCTGCTTTTGATTTTCAACAAACTCCATAGGCAATTCTTCTTCGATCTTCCTAAACTTCCTTCTAAATGTTGACTGAGTTTTACTATTGAACTTATCAGCAATAAAATCCTGATAGTTTTTATATTTGGTTATATCAAGTTGATACTTGTAATCATCAAGTGGCAGGGCTTTTGAATAATCATCCGTGCCATTAATACCAATTAAATGTGCAGGTTCTTTTATTTGGTCAAAAAATTCTTTAGCAAATTTTTCGTTCCCTGGCTTAAAGAATATTTTATTATCCTCCATCCAACTACCACCAAAGAATTCAAGATACTTTTTCTCTGTGTTTTTTTGGAGAGCCAATAAGCCTATACATTCTTGGGAATCATCTTTGCCCAAGATAAAGTGAAGTGGGAAGTTATCGTATTTCGCAAAACATTGTCTAAATTCCCAAGTATCAAAGAGGGTATTATTTGGACTCAAAAGCCTCCAAACATTTTCGGCATCCTTTAAATCGGATATTATTTCAAAATGTATCATTTCAGTTATTTAACAGCTCGGCCGTATTTTCTATAGACCATTAAATAATAGATTAATGCTCCAATATATCCGGTCAATAGAAGAACCAATAACCAAATCATTTTGTCATCTTTCCCTGTGCTATGAAAATCTTTTTCTTCTCGTTGAATTACATCTATTAACATAATAACCCAAAGAATAATCCCAACTACCCCAATTAAAAGGGGAATTATATACAAACACATTGTTAAAAATGTAAGGGCACCATAGCCAAACAAAGAAGCAAGCCCAGCAAATATTCCGCCCCCTGCAGCAATACTTCCAACAGTACTTGGATCAATATCTATTGTGCCGGCAGAAACTAACGATTCCATTAAAAAAAGTAATGAACCTACTGTAAGTAACGTTCTTCTCATTTGATAATAATAATAAATAAACATATTATATTACATAATATTTTTAATTAATTAACAACTTTTTATGGATATTTTCTCAGGCGATAACTTAGTGAAATTAATTGAAGCAGCAGGTTTATTTGGCTTATTCTTTATTGTCTTTGCTGAATCCGGACTATTCTTTGGGTTTTTCTTGCCGGGCGATAGCCTTCTTTTTACAGCAGGATTCTTAGCTTCACAAAATTTTTTCAATTTACCGGTTTTGATTTTGGTTTTGTTTATAGCCGCAGTCTTGGGTGATAGTGTTGGATATACATTTGGCCATAAACTTGGTCCCAAACTATTTAATAGACCCGATTCAAGATTCTTTAAAAAAGAGAACTTACTTAAAGCCCAAGCATTTTATGAAAAGCATGGCCCCAAGACCATAGTTCTAGCCAGGTTCACACCAATCATTAGGACTTTTGCGCCTATTGTTGCAGGAGCTGGTACAATGCACTACAGGACGTTTATTACGTACAATATCATAGGTGGAGCGCTTTGGACATTATCGATGACCCTTGCAGGATATTTCTTGGGTTCAGTGATTCCAGATGTCGATAAATATATGTTGCCAATAATAGCCTTGATAATAATCGTCTCGTTAATTCCTGCAGTTAAAGAATATTTAGCGAGTAAAAAGGAAAGTAAAAAAAATGGAAACAAAAACAATAAACCAGAACTTCCAAAAAGTTCAGATTGAACTATTTGAACTTCTCAAAGAAACCAATAAAGAAGGAAATAAATTTCCGGGGGAATTAGGAATAGAGCGTGTTAAGAACGCCTTAAAACTATTTGGCAGCCCACAAAATGAATTAAAAATATTTCATATTGCAGGGACTTCGGGCAAAGGATCAACTTGTTATATTCTTTCTTCAATATTAATTTCACAAGGCTTTTCGGTCGGATTAACTCTGTCACCCCATATATTAGATATAAGGGAAAGAATTCAAATTAATAACGAGTTAATTTCAAAAGAGGATTTCATAAATCTTTATACCCAAGTTAAGGAAACCACGAAAGTTTATCCTTTAACATATTTTGAGATTTTAACTGTAATGGCCTTTGTATATTTTAAGTCCAAGTCCTTGGATTTCTGTGTTATAGAAACAGGACTTGGCGGGACTTTTGACGCAACCAACGTAATTGATTCTTCTGATAAAATTTGCCTAATTACCCGAATTGGACTTGATCATACCCACATCCTTGGGAACACAGTCAAAGAAATTGCCGCACAAAAAGCAGGTATTATTGGTTCATCAAATAAAGTCTTTACTGTTAAACAAGAAGCTGTTGTTAATGAAACATTAGAAAGCTTTACTGACATTACCTATGTAAATTCAGATAAATATTCCGAATTCAAAGTCGGTCTCATTGGGAATTATCAAAAAGAAAATGCCAGCCTTGCTTTATCAGCTTTTGATTATTTATCGCAAAGAGAGAATTTCCAAATTGATTGGACGAAAGTCTCTAACACCTTAAAAGAATTAAAGCTTTTTGGACGCTTTAGCGAAATAAAGCTTGAACCCCTTGAGAATAAAGTAGTACTGGATGGAGCTCACAATCCTCAAAAAATTGGCGCCTTTGTAAATGCATTAAAAGAACATTTTCCCGAAAAAGATTTCGTTTTTGTTGTGGCCTTCAAACACGGCAAAGATATTAGTGAGAACTTAAAACCCATTGTAAAATCCGCTAAAAAGATTTATCTGACAACTTACAAAAACGAAAAATATAATTATATGCCCGAAGATACAGACATAATCAACCTCAAAGCCTCAATTAAAGCTCTTGGCTTTACAAATTATGAAATAGAACCCAATTTAAATTTATTAGTTAAAACCTTATTTAATTCAAAAAAAGAATTAAAAAATTGTATAATCGTATTTACAGGATCCTTTTATTTAATCAGCAGACTAGTTAAAGATTATGATATTTGAAGCCACATTAGATTTTCATGAACTAGGGAAAACTCATCCGGACGAAGTTGTTTTTTTAACACAGAAATTTATTGAAGACAATTGGATTCAAAAACTAAGCCCAATACTTATAGTTACAGGTAGGGGATCGGGTCTGGTAAAAACAAATGCCTTGAAAGCAATAAAAAACAATAAAAAGGTTTTAAAATTCCAAACCCCAACACCCGACGATGGAAATGAAGGGGCAATTGCGCTTTGGCTAGTAGATTGTTAAGATAAATATATGCAGAAAAAAATAATTGATTTCGAAAAACACCAAGAAACATTAAAAAAGATGCTAGTTATTGTTGGTTTTAGCTTCTTAACTTTTCTGTGCCTCTACATCACTATCTTTCTGGCTGCCTTTTATTACATATATCTTTTACTATAAATAGATGAAAAAGTTCTTTTTTGTTTTAGCAATAATTGCTGTCCTCTATATGTCATACAATTTAATTAAAATTGAAAAAACAGATGAGTTGGGACAAGTTATAAATACCGAGCCTACGACTGTAGAAACACCCGATTCCGAAAAAATTATCACTTCCGAAATTCAAGTAGGACAAGGTGAAGAAGCAATTGCAGGCAGTAACGTCAAAGTGCACTATGTAGGCACATTAGTTGATGGCACACAATTTGATAGCTCTAGAGAAACAAACACTCCATTAGAATTTTCAGTTGGCGATGGCAAGGTGTTAAAGGGATTTGACCAAGGAGTAACCGGTATGAAAGTCGGAGGTATCCGTAAAGTTGTTATTCCACCTTCTCTTGGATATGGGCAAGAAGCTGTAGGTAATATCCCCGCAAATTCGACTCTCACTTTTGAAATAGAATTATTAGAAATAATTAAATGAGAATCCTTTTAGTTTGGGATTTTTTAAAACCTCTTGAGGATTTTTTTGATATCTCAAAAATGAAACTCAGAGAAGAAGATAAGCTCGCTATAATCCTACCCGCAAAAGCTACAAGGGTAATAATCGATAAAGACAATCTAATTAAATACGAAGTAAAATGTGTATTCAATCAGGATAAACAAGCGCCACGGATTACCCCAAAAGACCTTGATGATTTAAATGTTTTTTTAAAAGAATTCAAGCCTGATTTAATTCATAGTTTTGATTGTAATCTTTTAGGGTTAATGACCCAAAATTATGCAATTAATAATAAGATAAAGTACTTACTAAGTAATAACGGAGAGATAAATAAAAAATTTAATAGAGAATTTTTTGAATCTATAAATGGAAATTGTCCTCTAAATATTGAACAATATATTAAGACAAAACCAATAAAAGCTAAAAAAAGGCCGGCCAATTTTTTCTGGTTAATTTTAGCGATAATAGGAGGAGTCTTTGCTTTTTTTAAATTAAAAATTTTAAATAAACAAAATGGAAAACCGAAACAATAGATTAATAATTAAGTTGGCAGGTTCAGCAGGGCAGGGGATTAAAACGGCCGGCCTAATCCTCACAAAAGCTTTAAAGCGAAACGGCTTTAAGGTGTTTGGCTATACCGAGTACCCATCGCTAATTAGAGGTGGCCATAATGTATTTCAAATCGAAGTGTTCGAAAGCATTGGCTCTCCACTCTCAAGCGAAACCGACATTCTTTTAGCCTTGGACTCAAATTCAATCAAAGAACATACAAACGAAATACCATCAGGTGGCGCATTAATTTATGACGAAAACACTATTACCCTTACCGAAGAACAAGCCCAAAGCTTTGCCAGCCGTTCAATCTCGATTGTAGCAATTAAACTTCTTGATGAAGCAACAAAAGCAGGAGGCAATATTTTAATGAAAAACACGGTCGCACTAGGCGCATTATGGCAAATATTAAATTTACCCTTTGAATCAATAAGCCCAATCATTTCTGACACCTACAATAAGACTCAAGAAATGATTGATATTAATTTAAGATGCATAAAAGCTGGAATGGATTTTGTACAAGTCAAAGGATTAAACTTTCAAAATAATATTCCCACTCATGACGAAATCAAAGGCCAAATGGTTATATCCGGTAACGAAGCCGTTGCGCTTGGCGCAATTGCATCAGGCGTTAGGCTTTATTCAAGTTACCCAATGACACCTGCTAGCGCAATCTTAACCTATTTAGCCGAATATGGACCAAAAACCGGAATGATAGTTAAACAAGCAGAAGACGAGATCAATTCAGCAAATATGGTAATCGGAGCTTTCCATGCAGGCACTAGAGCAATGTGCGCTACATCCGGTGGTGGCTTTGATTTAATGACCGAAGCTTTATCACTATCCGGGATTACAGAGATTCCATTTTTCTGTGTAATAGGACAAAGACCAGGCCCAGCAACAGGAGCTCCAACCTGGACAGCTCAAGCCGACTTGGATTTGGCAATTTATTCTGGGCACGGAGAATTTCCAAGAATTGTTGTTGCTGCGAGCGATCCTTTGCAGGCATTCAAATTAACTTCTGAATGTTTAAACTTAACTGAAACATTTCAAACGCCAGTATTAATGCTATTAGATAAACACTTAGGAGAAAGCTTTTACACAATTCCAAAGTTAAATTCCAATGAATTAACTATAGAAAGAGGGAAAATAATTACAGAAGGCGAGGGCAATATCGATAAATTAAGATATGAATTTAGCGAAGATGGAATTTCACCAAGATGGTTCCCAGGAGATAAAATCAGTACATTTTTAGCAAATAGTGATGAACATACCGAAAAGGGTTATTCAACTGAAACAGCCGAAGGCATTTCCAAAATGCAGGAAAAACGTTTAAAGAAATTAGATGCAATCAAAAAAGTCCTACCTGACCCAATTATTTACGGAGATCCTAATACTGCAAAATTAAAGATTGTTAGTTGGGGAAGCAATATCCCATTACTTTTATTTGCAAGAGAAGAATTCTCAAAAAAAGGTATCGAAATTTCAATTATGCAGATTACTTATTGCTGGCCTTTAAAAAATGAGCCTATACAGAAGTTCTTAGAAGGCGACACACCTACGGCTTTAATTGAACTTAATGGAACATATCAATTGGGCAGATTAATAAAACAAGAACTAAGCTATGTGTTTAAAAACAAATTAAACAAGATAGATGGCAGACCATTTTTTATCGAAGAAATTAATACCTTTATATCTACTTTAGTTAACTAAACTACAATGACAAATATAGCAGATTTTAATACTCCGAATTTGCCCACCTGGTGCCCAGGCTGCGGAAATTTTGCAATTTGGTCTTGTATCAAACAGGCCTTGGCAGAACTCAATCTAACCCCATACGATGTGAATCTCTGTTTTGACATTGGTTGCAATGGAAACGGCGCCGACAAATTTAATGCCTATGCGGTTAAAGGCCTACATGGTAGAACTATTCCAATGGCTTCAGGCATTACACTTGGTAATCATAAATTAACAGTAATCGGAATGGCTGGCGACGGAGCAACCTTAGACGAAGGCATAAACCATTTAATCCAAGCCGTTCGTAGTAATTATAAATTCCTATTCATTTTGCACAACAATTGCGACTTCGGTTTAACAACAGGGCAGGCAACTCCAACCACCCCAATTGGCCAAAAAATGAATAGTGCTCCTTATGGTGTTATTGAATCAAGACTGAATCCGGGGCAGTTAATATTAAGTGCTGGAGCAACTTTTTATGCTCGAGGCTTCACTGGCAATATCCCCCAACTAAAGGAACTTATTAAAAAGGGGATTGCGCATAATGGCTTTGCCTTTTTAGAAATACTTCAGCATTGTCCAACATACAACAAATTCCAAGATCATGCCTGGCTAAGTTCAAGAGTTTACGATGTAAACACGGATCCTAACTACAATTCAATAGATCACATGAACGCATACAATCTTGTGGATTATAAAAACGAAAAAATCGCTACCGGTCTTTTATTCCAAGACCCAAATTCTGTTTCGTATTACGATAGGATTTCGTTAAGAAAGGGAATCGATTCCGTTTTAAAAGACGAAGTCAAAATTTATGATATCGAGGAATTTTTAGCCGAATTCATTTAACTTCCCAGACAATATCATTGCCGGAATTTAAAATCCTTGCTAAGACAAAAAGCCAGTCGCTTAATCTATTGATATATTTCAAAAGAATGGGGTCAATTGTGTTCTGAGCATTCTGAAGAACCATTTCTCTTTCTAATCTTCTACAAATAGTTCTGGAAAAATGCGCTAGAGAAGCAGCCCTTTCTCCACCCGGCAGGATGAAATTTTCTAAAGGAGGCAATTGTTTCTCCCATTCATCGATTTCATTTTCTAGGTTTTGCAAATTTGCTTCAGTCAACTCGAAGTTTTTGGAAGGTTTTATTTTAGATTTTGACAAAGCAATCATAGAAGCCATTGACATAAGTTCCTTTTGCTTTTGCTCAAACTTGTCGTGGAGAATCTCTTTATCTACAAAAGACATTAGCACACCCAATGAAGCGTTTAATTCATCTATAGTTCCTAAAACATTGATTATTTGATCAGATTTATTAACCCTAGTACCATCGTAAAGTGAAGTTTTTCCTTTATCACCGGTCTTAGTATAAATTCTTCGCATTAAAAATCATAAATTTTACTACGAAGATGCTACCAGAATACCTAGTATTAAAGCAATAATTCCCAAAATCATAACACCAAGCAAAATGATTAAGTTTTTCATTTTTGTCTCTTTTGCCTTGTCATCCTGAGGCTCTGTTAATGGTTTTGGCGTAGGTACTCCTGGAACAGCGCTCACAGGATTTATTTGATTTTCAACAACAGGAGCAGCCATAGCACTTCCAACTGGAGTTTCAACTGGGGTTTCTACTGGGGTTTCCACTGGAGTCTCTACTGGAGATCCTATAGGACTTTCGGTAGTCCCGCCAATTGGTTGGATTTCGGGCATTTGACTTGGTTGCCCAATTGGTTCAATTACTGGAGTCTGTTGGGGAACTTCATTCATATTAATTGGTTCCAAATTGCTATTGGCAACATTTAATTCGCCTACATTAATTGGTTCTAACTTTGGAGCCTCAGTTATCGGTTCCAATGTCGCAGGTTCAGTTAAGGTATTCACAGGTTCAAAAACTGGACTTGTTGCACTTAAGGTTATTGGTTCGGTTTTTATTTCGGATGGTGTTTCAACAATCGGTTCTAAGGTTCCTAAATTACCCGGCTCAACTGAATCAGTTGGAGCAGAAACAGGTTTAATGTCGGAAATTGAAGAAACATCTGCCAACGGATTTTCGAGCATCGTTCCGGCTACATCAGTTACGGGTGGCAATTCAGGTTTAATATCTCCAATAATTGGCGCCTCTGGTGTAACAGGAGCAACAGTGTCTGTTGGCATTTCCGGTGTAACAGGAGCAACTGGTGTCACCGGCGCAACTGTACTAATAGTTTCATTAGAAGATACTTCGTTTGCCATATTAGTTACTTGATTAGCAATTGATTCAGCAACTGGTTCAGCAACAGGTTCAACAACTGGGCTAACTACTGGATTATTTGAAATGCCAGTATTTTTTAACCAAGCAGGCACGTCATCTTCTTTAACCGTATTATTAGTTGCTACATTTTGGGTGCTATCATTAGCTGTGGTTTGTACAGGTGTAGTTTGAGGATTATCACTCAATGCAGGATCAGGATTAGTAGCTGCAGGAGCAGGATTTGCTGTTCTTAAGAATGGATTTGAATTATCAGTCACGGCAGTTTTGTAACAATTATATAATTTATTGTTACAAAATTTTAAAAATATAACAAGACATTAATTGTACTTGCAATATTCTTTCTAATAATCAAAAATGATATAATTATAGAGTTAAATTTAATTGCCCAAATGACAAGTCAACAAACCGAGACTAATGTTCGGATTCGACAACCAGAGGTTTTAAATTATCCTGTATCCAATGAATCCCCTGGATCCCCGGAATCTGAATTAAACAAAATCCTCGATCAACTTGGTGATGTTGGTAAACTTATTGAAGAACGTATTAAGGTTCAAGCAGAATTTGATGAAAAGCAGGCTAAAGATTCTGAAGGCGGGGCAACTAAACCGGAAGAAAGCAAAATTCAAGCAGATTTAAAAAAAGAACTCCAAACAATAACGGAGCTGCAAAATAATATTAAAAACGACCCAAGGTCTGTTAAATATCTTGACTCAGTAAAAGATATAGTTTCAACAACAATTGAAAACAACCCAAATGTTCGGCAACTTTTTAGTATCCAAGCCGCAGCCGAAAGAGCCATGAGTGGCAGACAGAGCGATGTTGACGAGTTTAAAAATATGGTAGATACATATATAAGTGATCTTCCTAGACCAAATGGAGAAAAAGTAGATGAGAAAACTAAAGAAGCAGTTAAACAAGATGTTTTCAATGATACTGATAAAGGGAAAAAGGGAAAGCTTGGGTTTTTTAAGAAGTTTATAATTAGAATTCAATTGATCTTTGATCCTAAAAAGGATATTAAATGGTTGGTCGGGGAACTCAGAGATTCAAAAAACTTTACTGATGACGCAGATATAATTGAATACATCAAAGATCATTATAAAGACTTACTCACTAAAGAAACAAACCAATCTCAACTTGATGTAATAAAAGACAAATATGATAACAAAGAGAGAGCAAGATTAGAAAGTGAGTTGCAACAAAAGAAGGAAGAAGAATTACCAGAAGCTCAAGAAGATAATGGTTTAGAGAGAATTTTGTCTAAAGCTAAACAAGATGCTGATCCTTTAGCTCCTGCAAAAAACGAAAAAGAAAAAGCTGAAAAATCTTCAGCATTGCAAACTCAGCCCCTTTCATCCGAGACAATTCTTCAAGCGTTAGGCAAGACTAAAGAGGCAGAGAAAGTAATGGAAAAGAAATCAACTGAAGGAATAACAGCTATTTACGAAATGGTTGATTCTCTCCGTGAAGGAGAAAAAACGACAACCCCACAAACAAGGATTCAAATTATCCGAAGGCGTATTATCAGTGATCTTTATGATAGAAACATCCAATATACCGAAGTCCAAATCGATAAAATGTTTGAAGATTTTGCCAGTCCCTTGGGTGAGTCGGAACAGGCAATTAAAGAAGAATTTGAACTTTCAAGAGAAAGTGTAAAAGACATTGTCAGAGCAAGAGATGCGCAAAGGCAAACTATGGCTGAGTGGTATTCTGAGGCAGAAAACAAGGCGACAAAAAATCCAAATGCTTCACAAGCAGAAAAAGAGGAAATATTAAGGCAAGAATTTACAACAAAATTTATTGACACAATTATTGAAGATCATCAAAGGCAGTATGGCCCCTTTCACGATATGGTTTCCGGTCAAGAATTTAATATAGACAATAAAAGAAGGATTTTACAGGCTGCAATTCAATCTGGGCAAATAGAATTAGAATTCCGAGACGGAATGCCAGTATTAAGAGTTAATAACCCTGATACAACAAAAGGCAAAGCCGATGTAGCTGCAAAGTCATATTCTTCAGATGAATTGATGCTTTTAATTAACGGAGAGGATCCATCGACACTTAAGAATCGCAAAGCAATAGATGGAAAAACCCCAAGTCCAAGAGGTTTGTATATAACTCCCAAAAACGATCCTGATGCCCATATCAACGGGAAACTTCTCCCAACAATGATTGCAATCAATGTTGGCGATATAAATAAAAGCACTGAAACATCAAAACAATTTGAAGCTGTATTAAAACACGAAGTTGAACATGCCAAATACGCCGGATTAAGAGAAGAAGAAAGAACATATCGTGTTAACAGGCAAATAAATAGTCTAACCGAAGCTAAATGGGCACAATTTTACATTAACTCAATTGCAACACCCGAAAACTTTGATGCTATTATTACTAAGCTAAGAACTGAGGACGCCAGTAATCCAAGAATAGCTTACCTTGAAAGACTTGCTAGTAATGAAGAGGCCAGAAAAAAAGAGGTACAAACTCAACTAGCTTCATTTATTAAATCAGAATTTATTCCAAAAGGGCAAGAAACCAAGGGGGACGAGTTTTATACGGCAATCCTTTCCTACGAAGAAGCAAATAAAAAAAACACAGCTAGTAAATTCCAGGAATTTAACGTAAAACAAGACCCATCTAAGCTTGAAGAATTCACAACAAACACAATAGATACTGGGCTTCCTCTAACTCTTGGCGACTTGGGTTTTAGGGAAAGTGATTTCGATATCAATAAACCAGAACACCAAACTCTTTTGGGAATGATGCGTATTACAAATTTAATTAAAGATAAAGAAGATAGCACCACAGATTATAATTTAAAATCAAAATGCGAGGCCTATAGAATTCAAATAGCCGACTACTTTGGTTCAGCTTATACAGGTTTAAGACCAAACCTGGGTGAGTTTAGGGCGATAATAAATTCAGCCATAGCTGATGAAAACCATCCTTTGCACGGTTTACTTTCCGAGATTTTATTAAAGGATCAATCTGCTGATGCCTTCCTCGAAAGTATTTTAAATGGGAAAATTACTGATTTAGAAAATGTTTTTGACAATTATCCTTCTGGACTATACAAAGCAACTAATAACAAATCCGATCTAAGAAACACAGCAATGCGTCAAAAAGATGCATACTATTTTGGCTCTGCCGGATACAAACACAGAATGGGTGGTGGCCCATTTGGCACAAAGCAGGATATTTTTTCACCTATAGCCTGGTTCCATCAAAAAGATAAAGGCCCGGGAATATTTCAGTTGATTCATCCAATCTTAGGAAGCAAAAAATTCTATATGGATGGACTTGGCATTGGCCAGAATAAATACCACATTGATTCTAATGACGGCCTTGAAGCAATCTCATTTGCGACCGGTATTCCATTTCATAGAATGCCTTTTATGCAAAACTTCTCAGCTTGGATGAAAGAAAAGTCCGGCGGAAAAATTGACCTTAATAAGTCAGAATGGCTTCCAAAAGGTATTTTTACAGCAGAACCAAGCACCTACCTTTATTACACTTTAAACGTAATTTATGGAAAGCTTCGAAAAGATCATCAAATAAGTAACGTTGGCTTAATCAAATTACTTCCGGAATTGGGAGGCTATATTTATGATAACCAGGGTAATCCTGATTTGCAAGCTAGCAGTTATACAACACAGTCAGACCAATACAGATTAAACGATCAATTGGCCACTTTCATTGAAGATGAGATGATTTATAAAGATAAAGCTCACACAATTAAAAGAGAAGAAAAAAGAGCAAAAAAAGATGCAAAGGGGAATATAGTTTATGATTATGATAAGGTAACCGGTAAAAGGATAAAAGCACAATTGGCTAACGAATCACGTGATGACCTTATTAAAATCGTAGATAGACTACGAAGCGATAAGATGATAGTGAACGGTGAAGAGGAAACTGTCTATTACAAAGAAGGTCGGGTTGTTACAGAAAAATTATATAAGGCAGCAAAAAGTAGTAGTATCGATCAAGTTTTAGCCAGTGATCGAACCGGAGCCTATGCAAACTGCGTTGTTCAAAACGGTAGATTAAGATTAGGGCAGGTTACACAAAGCACAATTGATGAAATAAAGGAAATAATGTTTATACCCCCTAACCAAAAGCCCCAAAAGGCAAGGAACCCATGGGGAATTGACGCAAGAGACGAATTTAACAATTTAGATGAAGCCGGTAAAAATGTTGAAAAGATAAAGGCATACGAAAAAATTGCCAAATTAATGATGAAGGAAAATGACAGAAGGTATAAAGAAGAAGGTAAATTCTACACAATAAACGAACTTTACGAAGAAATGTGTAGAGCCCAAACCGAGCCCTGGCCCGATATGTACGTACAAGAAGGTGATCATAAAGGGGAAGAAAACAAAGAGGCTGCTCAAAGATATTCAAAACCTATAATGACCATTGGTGAAAACTTTGTTGAACTTAACATGGTTAAAGAATTCGTAAAAGATTTTTCAATGGCCCGTGCAAACAAAGTCCTTTCAGTTGGAGTTTGGGGGCAAAAAGCGAATTATGAATATGATAAGGATGGTAACCCTCCTCCCAACAAAATTAATTGGCTTCTATTAAGAGACGTAGACGATAGTCAATTGGCACTTCAAGTGGAACAAATGAATAATCAAGGGCTTATTGCAGATACTGCTACAGAAGCTGAAATAAAAGCATTAAGAGAAGCGGGTCGTAAATTAAATAAACTAGAATACAAAATTGACCTTCCTGAAGGTACATACGGAGATTTTTGGTTTACAGAAGATGCGGATGGTAAAAGGACATATTACTTTGAAGAAAAAGAACTGTCTTACGGTCGTACCGAACCTGTTACAAAAAGCTTAAGAGAAGTTAAAAGCCTCGATTTTGTTTATGATAAAAAGAACAAATTAAAAATAGTTTCTAAACAAAACAACTTTACTCTTGAAGTTGACCCTATTAAAGGCCTTGAGCGTGAAAACTTGAGAAGATACTTTGGGGATGCAACCGAGCACGAATTATACGTTAAAGACGACTCCGGAAGGGTTGTAACAAAAAAAGTAAATGCTAGAGGCAGTTATAGCACTTCATACTACACATTATACGATGACGTTCACGATGAATTTGATAAAATATATAAAGGTCGAGAATTGAGTTACAAGTATTCCTTAAAACTTAATCAGATTGGCGCATATAGAGAAAAAGCCAAAATTGCAAAAGAAATGTGGGATGGATTCTTAACCATAGATAAAAGTACTAGATTCCTAATTTTAAGTGGGGTCCTATTAGGTGCAATGGTTCCGGGCTTGGCATTCCTTGCTAATCCTGTATTGCTATTGGGCACCCTTGGATCAGCCTTAACACTAAACCCAATGCTTGCAAGATATCAAAAGGGTTGGGCTGCAAGAGAACTTAAAGCAATTGAGGTACAAAACGAAGTAATAGGGTTATCAAACCTTTTCTGGGGATTAACAAATGAAAACGAACCACCAAGCTATGGAGCAATCGACCTTGCCAGGTCACAGTTTGAAGGCCTTAAATATTCTCATCTTTCAATTTTGAAATCTTTTGGAGATGCTGAATGGGATACAAATACATTCACGGGCTTGTTTAAGCAAGCTTGGAGTAAAGTTTCTGAAAAACCTTTTTAAAATTTATTAGTAAAAAATGATTTTCTATAATCCAAAAATAAATACATATCTGCAAAACGAATTCAATCTGACGGATGAGCAGATGAGCGCAATGGCAATTCAGTATAATGAAACTCTGAATAAGGCGATGATTAACGAATGTCTATTGTATGCCGAAAAGCACTTTATACCTGAATATAACGAAATTAAAGAAATGCTCACCAAAAAGGACCTCATTTTAACAAAGCAAATTGATATTATCGAAAAGATCGCAATATTACCAAATAAATATCCGGATCTGGCAGAAAAAATTAAAGTCGAAGTAGGGAAAATTAATGATGAAGTTTATTCATCCATAATCAGTAGCTTGTCAGAAGAGCAGGGGATTGAAGTCTTAAAAATGCTCAACGAAGAGATCGATTATGTTGATAGGTATACCAAAAAATATCTCACAAAAAAGGCCGATTAATAACTTTCACCTTGCACTCAGCCCCTTGAATTTCTATACTATTAAGTAATAGTATTTAAAAAATTCAATATGAAGTTCTTCCAAAAATTTCCTTTTGTTTCCATTGTAACATTCGTTTTGGCCACGTTTTTTTTCTTGACTGTAGCGCCTTTAAATGCCTTCGGGGCAATCCAAGAAAAATCCCCTCTAGATGTTTACACCTTAAATTATGATAATGGCAAATGGGATGGCTGGATGGATTCCGTTGTAAAATCAATGAGTGAATATGTTACAGGCCCAAGCCAAGAAACCCTTTCTACCGGGACAGGCGGGACAACCAGCAATGGTTTAAATATTCCCTATGTTGCCAAAGGTGGAGCAATTTATGAAATTGCTCGGGTTTCGGATACTTTATATGAAATGCCTCCAGCTAGCTTTATTGTATGGGCTCAGGATCAGTATTATCAGGTTAGAGAAGGAGTATCTTTTACTGCGTTCGCAGCCGATCCTCAAGATACAAGTTCTTACTCTCCGGGTATTGGATACAACATTCTTCAACCTGTTATGGGATTGTGGCAATGGTCTAGAAATATTGTCTATGGCTTCTACATTGTAATTTTAATTGCTATCTCATTTTTGATCATCTTACGAAGGCCAATGGGAGGACAAGAAATCGTTACGATTGCAAACTCAATACCTTCAGTAATAATATCGTTGGTTCTAGTGACTTTTAGTTATGCAATTTGCGGAGTATTTATTGATGCAATTTATCTTGGAACAAACGTTGTTTACAGCTTTTTGATAGGCGCGCCAAATGCTCCTGGCCATGAATTAGTCAATCCTAAAGCTGATACTAGTCTCACGCAGGAAAACCCGACTGCAACACCTACACCTATACAGGTATATAAATGGGATCCCGCAGGCAGAACATCGCCAAATACCGTTGATATAGCTAATGTATTACAGCCGGATGATCCACAAATGAGTATCTGGAATATCTTTGCATTATCAAGAGCAAATGTATGTAACAGTAGCATATTTGGAGAAGGACAAAAACAATGCTCGTTTTCATATCTTGTTCCAGCCGCCGCGCAAAATAATATAATTGGGCAATCATTGTCAACAATGCTTGGCGTAGTAGAAAAAAATGTAATCGGAAACGGATTAATTTCATTAATACTAGCATTAGCAGTTTTTCAAACAGCATTTAAACTATTTACAATGCTTTTAAAGGAATATATTTTGTTAAGTTTTTACCCCATAGTAGCTCCAT
Source organism: uncultured Candidatus Saccharibacteria bacterium (assembly GCA_964562165.1). Classification (GTDB taxonomy): domain Bacteria; phylum Patescibacteriota; class Dojkabacteria; order B142; family OLB20; genus JAKQLP01. The sequence continues at coordinate 2,636 of CAZLRZ010000009.1, read as the reverse complement.
TTATCTTTTTAGGAGCAGCCCTACCTAGCAATACAAATAAAACCTTATCCGATTTTTTCAAGACAATGGGAGGAGCCACATTAACCTTTATCACTGTGTATGCTATGTTCTTACTATTAATTGTTTTTGGATATTCTTCGGCAGATTCCACGACTCAATTGGGAGCAGGCTTTTCGCAAGCAGGGCAAATCAAATGGGCACCTCCACTTTTGGGTTACACTAACGAACAAATCTTTGATGGAACTACACTTAATAATAATGGTTACAATATAATCACATCCTTGCTTGTTTTTGGTTTGTATATGGCCATACCAAATGTCATAGGATTTGTTAAAAAAGCTCTTGAGGTGGCTAGTCCTTTCCAAGTAATGCAAGCAACTGGTAAAGACGTTACGGGAGTAGGCAAAAAAGCTTTAGGAACAATTGAATCTGTTGTTAATTTATTTAATTCGAAGGGCCAAATCTTCGGTAAATAATAATGTCGAACCCTGTTGACGAAATAGAATTACACAAACAAATATTTAGTGTCCAAACAAAGTTAAAGTCTCTATTAGACCCAAGTGTTTGGGATTATGCTTTCCTTTTTAATCTAGAAAATCCCCAAAAAATCGAACTAAAAGTTACAAACTTAGAGCTGGAAAAGCTGTTAACTGAGTTTAATAGTTTATGTAATGAATTGTTTAAATTGAACGGGATTCCTATCCAAAAAGGGAAGGATACTTTTGCCACATTCAATTTGGTACTTCACGCTTACTATACTTTGCGCTATTTAGAATCCAAAATGCTCTATGCCGATTATGAATATTTTAGGATTTCAACACCGACTGAGGCGAAGATCTTAGTTGCATCAAAACAAAATCCATACGAAGAAGAAGAGGATATTTCTTTTTCAATATATTTCAAGGATATGATTGTTAGAGATAGTTTGGGCGAAATAGACATTAAATCCACAGTTAGCAAAGAATTTGATAAACACTTTTTCAAATCATATTGCTCTTATTTTCCTTTAATAAAATTTTTATCTCCTAACTTCCTTGAAGTATTTAAAGAAGAAACCTCTAAAAAGATCCCGATACTATTATTTAAGGGCGCATTTTTAAAAATCTTTGATCGAGTACTTGAAAGTTTTCTAAGAACAATCACTCTGGAAGTTTATGAATATATTGAAAAGGGATATTCCATAGAACAAGCCAAAGAGAACGTTTTTGAATATATGAAAAATACAATCCAAAAACAAGGGAATATTTTGTATCCTGCTTATCAAACTACAGAAGAAGAAATCCGCAAAACAATTAACGATGAATTATCCAAAAATCCTTCAATTTTACCCGAATCTATTAAAGTTTATATAACAGAAATTCTAGAGTTTTTTATTGAGTTGTTTATAAACAAACAAATAATGCCCCAGAACATTTACGAAGTATCATATCGAGAAGCAAATCCCACCAACCCTTTAGAAGGCTCATATGATTATATTTGCGATCTTTACGCTTTAAGTAGTTCTGGGAGGTATCCTGAATTTGCAATTGAATCGTATGCTTTGGACTTAACACCAAAATCTAAAATGGACATGTTCTTTTATATTACTGAGGGTATTGAGAATCCGAACTTTCCTTTAGAAATTATTCTTAAAAATATTTAATGGTAAACGTAGTAGAACTAATTAACAAAATAAATGATATCGAAACAAGAATACCTAAAATGGCTTTCCATTATCGTCTTCAATTTAAACTATACCCAAGGAGCGAAAACGACCCTGATGCCGAAAGATCGATAATTGGAGCGATAAATCGTTTAAAACAATTAATTGCTGAGAGTAAAGATAATCAACTCCAATTTACTAGCATGGGTCAGTTACAGGAATTTGGTATGTTAAATCAAATAATTGAAATGACTTCCAAATTCAAATCCTATGACGAAGTTAAAAAGGGCGCAAAATCTACTGAACCTGAAATCATTTTCTATAAAGATCTAATAAAAAACTATAACTATTGGCTTGGTCGAAAGAAGTATATAAGGATTCCAAATGATGTCCAATATGAAGCCTACCAAGGGATTGAAAAGTACGAGTCAATGTATCGTAAAATGAGTAAAGAAGACAAAAACAAATTTGGCCCTACATTGTTAAGAATGAGAGCAAATGTTAAAAAGAATTTACGCAGTTTTTTTGATGAGAAGATAGCCGAAAAAGAATCTAAAGTTAGGGTTTTGCTGAGTAATTGGCAAAAGGCGCAAATCGACAAGGGTCAATATATTGAAAACACCTATCTATACTTTCCAGAAATGCGCGACATTTTTGGTCTTGATAATTATATTGCCATAGCCGAAATCCTTAATTGGGCGAATACTAATGAAGATCCCAACTACCTTTTTAGCGCTGACGAACTTAGAAAAGACTTTTTTGAATTCTTGCATAATGCAAAAGAGACGATTGAAATGAAAAAGAAGATGCAAGAGCAAATTGATAAAGAAAAAGAATTGCAAGCTAAAAAAGAACGGGAACAAGCTATTGAACAAGCTAAAGACCCAGTTTATATGCATAATCAAAGAATATTAGCTATTAACCAAGAAGCTGAAAAACTATTACAAGAAACAGGAGATGAAATGCGAAAAATTGAAGAAGGCGCAGTTCAATA
>CAZLRZ010000008.1:20233-24870 GCA_964562165.1 uncultured Candidatus Saccharibacteria bacterium | reverse complement strand
GCCAAAACCGCTGACCATTTTTAATCGTGAGTTTAGTTAGCATTCGTAAATGTTTTATAGAGGTTGTACCATTCTGAAAATTGCAATTCCCCTGCTCTACTGTCTTTACTTAAACTTAAAGAGGTAAGGATCTTTTCGATTTCATCTTTTTTATCTTTATAGATATTAGAGATATTGCTGCTAAGTTTTTTTCTAGGAGCAGAAAATCCAAGTTTTACAAACTTCAAAAAGTCTTCAGGATTTGCGATTTGTGCGCCAATATTTGAAAATTTGACCACACCTCCATCAACTTTAGGCTGGGGATAAAAGTCCTCTTTACGAATTGAGCCAAAATATTCAACTTCTTTTGAATAGGTTTTAGCCAAAATGTGTAGAAACTTAATCTGGCCTTTTTTTGTATTTGTGTAGTCTTCGGCAACCTCTTTCTGCATAATCAAAGTCATTGTTGTTGGTGGATTGGTGCTTGTTAAAAACTGATTTATAATTTTCTTCGAAATATTGTAAGGCAAAGCCGAAAGAAGCTTATATTGTTTTTTAGAATTTAAAGTCGAAGGATCGATTTGTAGGATATCATTTTCAATGATCTCAAAGTTTATATATTGGCTAAACTTCTCTTTAAGGTATGTTACTAAGCTAGGATCTATCTCGATAGCGAGAAGATTGGCTTTACGATTAAGAATTTCTTCAGTGAAGGCTCCATCGCCCGGCCCAATTTCAATAACATTCTCCCCTTCTTGAATATCTGCGATATCGCAAATCTCAATAATTTTAGTGAAATTCTCTAAAAAGTTTTGTCCAAATTGTTTTTTAAATTCGTGATCCATGCCCAAATTATACCTTAAAAATTTGGCAATTAATAGGATAAGCCAAGGGAATTGGATATAAAAGATATATAGAGGTTTAAAGAGAATTGGTGGACGCCAGAGGATTCGAACCTCTGACCTATTCAGTGTAAATGAATTGCTCTAGCCAGCTGAGCTAGGCGTCCTTTTTTGAAGAACTAAAAAACTAATGGTGCCCAGGGCCGGGCTTGAACCGGCGACACCACGATTTTCAGTCGTGTGCTCTACCAACTGAGCTACCTAGGCACTTCCATTAGTTTTAAAGAACATATTGATTATATGGAAAATCACTCAGAATATCAACTTAAAAAAATGATAGCCAAAGTGCGATGAGGTTACAAGCGATGGAGAAAATCCAAAATCTAACTACAACTTTATCTTCACTCCAGCCGACCATTTCAAAATGATGGTGGAGAGGCGCCATCTGAAGAATCCTTTTACCAAAAAGTCTTCTGGAGACACTTTGTATTATTGTGCTGGAAATTTCGACAACAAAGGGGAATCCAGCAATTAAAATTAGGAATGGTTTGCCAATGGCAAAGAATAGAATTGTAATAAGTGCTCCTAGGGCAAAAGATCCGGTGTCTCCCATCTGAACCCTTGCCGGTTTTATATTAAAGTATAGATATGTGATTAAGGCTCCGACTGATGATCCGGCAAGTAGGGCTACGGGATAATTGAAGGAAAAAGTTGCGATCATCATAACTGAAAGAATTGTAATAACTCCCATGCCTGAAGCTAGGCCATCCATTCCGTCGCTTATGTTAGCTGCATTTGTTGTTGCCATATAAATAAAGATGGTAATTGGAATAATCCAAAGGCCAATATCAAAAGTGCCTAAAACTGGAATCCAAAGAATTCCACCGATTACTTTGTAAACCCAAAAACCTAAAATTCCACCTATTAATGTTTGAATTAAGATCTTTTCGTGGGCTCTTAAACCATTGCCTGGATTCGATTCGAACATATGCATGAATGCTGAGAATAAGTGCCAAGGTAGTGTGATTACATAGAAGATCCTAACAAAAATGCTTTTATGAACTTTAATGAGTTTTAAGACTCTGCTTAAGGATTTAATTTTTCGTGGCTGTCCAAAGATATTTAATAAATCATCAATTGCGCCAAGAAGCGCTGACGCGGCAAATAAATACAGAGGAATTTCAGTATAGATATTAAGATTGAAAATTGAATTGATCAAGCAAATTGAGATGATAAATATGAGTCCACCCATAATTGGTGTGCCATATTTATCTTTTCGTTCTTCAATTAAAGTTGAAAAATCAACTTCGATTTTTCGGACTACCTTAAAATGGTATAACAGGCTTATAATAGGGATAGCAAGTAAGCCGGAAAAAATAGTAGATATTAAAACGAATGTAATAATATTGTGAAAGAGTATCATAGCTTGTTTTTAATTCTCAACTTATATTCTAGCAAATTTAGCGTCAAATAAAATGATATAATTATCATCGAATATTTTAAATACTTAACGAAAAGTGAAACAAATTATTTCCGATAGAAAAATTCAACATTTAAAAATTGTTTTAGAAGAAAACGTTGAGCCAGTACCCTCCCCATTTAAAAAGTACAGGCTAGAATACAAGGCTTTGCCAGAAATTGATAAAAGTGAAATTTCTACAGAAATTACTTTTTTAGGGAAAAAGCTTTCGTTCCCCTTTTTGATCGGATCAATGACTGGGGGTGCTGAAAAGGCCAAAGATATAAATAAGAACTTAGCAATTGCAGCCGAAAAGGCAAAAGTGGCAATAGCATTAGGTTCTATGAGGGCAATATTAAAAGATCCGTCAACCTTCTCAAGCTTTGATGTTAGAAAGCTTTGCCCAAGTGTTCCGCTTTTAGCAAATATGGGATTGGTCCAATTGAATTACGGATATGGCGCTAAAGAAATTAATAAATTGATTGATTTAATTGACGCTGATGGAATCTTTTTGCACATTAATCATTTGCAGGAAGCTATTCAACCCGAAGGTGACACAAATTTTAAAGACTTAATTTTGAAACTCGAAAAAATATTGCCCGAAATTAAAAAGCCTGTTTTTATAAAAGAAGTGGGTTCGGGAATAGATTTTGAAACGGCTAAAAGACTTTCTGAAATAGGTATTCAGTGGATTGATGTTGCGGGACTAGGTGGAACAAGTTGGACTTCTGTTGAAAGCTTTAGACGAAATGACAAAATCGGGTTCACTTTTGAAGAAATGGGAATTGAAACAACTGAGGCTTTAATACAATCGAGTAAAATTAAGGGCTTGAACTTGATTTCATCAGGTGGAGTAAGATCAGGGCTAGATATGGCAAAGTCGATTGCACTAAGAGCCAAATTAGTAAGTTGTGCAAAACCATTATTAAAGCCTGCTCTTGAATCTAGTGATGCGGTTTACGAAGAAATCTTGAAGTTTAAAAAGGAATTTGAAATTGCTATGTTTGTTGTTGGCGCAAAAGATTTAAAAGCTTTGGCAAAAACCAAAATCACAAAAATTTAAAAATTCACTAAACTCCTTCGGTGTCTTTGATATTTGAAGCCTTAAATTCTTGGCCGGTAAGTTCGCATAAAGACATAGTTAGTGTTTGAGAAGGCACTTTACTGCCTTTAACTGCTAAGTAGTCACCCCAATTTGTATCGGTGTCAGTTACATAAGCGATAACTTTAATTGTTGGGTAGATTGTTTTGAGTTTTTTTGTTAACAGTTCACCATCTTGAAAGCCATTGCCCAAATAATTGGCAACGATTGCTATGTCTGGCTTTAGTTCGCCTGCTTCAATTTTATGGATTAGTCCCCTAGCCTGTTCAATATTTTTGGCTTTGGCAGCAATTTTCAAGTCCATATTGTAGGCAATAAGTTCTACTACTGTGAAAAAATTATCATCATCATCAAACTGTAAAATTACTGGGTCCTTAATCATTTTTATTCCTTTTATTAATTAATATGGCCAAGGCAAATCGTGAAAATCAGGATTGCTACATGCGTTATTATAAGTGTCAGTGTTGATTCTTGTAAAGTCTAATTCCATTATTTTGCCATAAGTTTCTTTAATTAGTTCGGTAACTTTGGCCACATGCTCGGGTGTAATGATGAATCTCTTTTCTGTGTATTCGTTTTTGGCATTCCTTTGGAGGAATTCAATTATGCCTTCGGTTACATTCCCCTTCATAAACTTTGAGTTCTCAACAAGGATTTTGTAGAAAACTAGTTGCAAGAAGTAATCCCCTAGATTGTTTTCGCTTAGCTTACTGCCTGCATTATCAGGATTTCCTGTTTTATAATCAATAACGTGAAGGATGTCGTTGTCTAGGCCATCAATCCTATCAATCTTGCCTGTAATAGGAATACCTTCGTAAACAATATTACTGTTTTTAAAGTTGAATTCTGCAAAGGTTTTTTGCGGGATTGTATTGATTTTATTTTGATAAAAATCAGTTATCAGTTTTTGTCCAAAATTTAAAGAATCAATGAATTCTGCTTCGTCTAGTTTTTCATATCTTAGCGACCTGGCGAAATCTTCTTGGATTTTTTCTAGTTCTGGGAATTTACCTACCCTGGTAAAACTATCGATCATTGTTTTTAATGCATAGTGAATCGCGCTTCCCAAAGCTCCGCTTTTGGTTCTAAGCCCTGGCACTTTTAAGACATTATTAAAGAAGAAACATCTCGGACATTTTCGATAACTATTGATATGAGTGACATTAAGTTTCCAGTCTTTTAACATGTTTTGCACAAGATCCCTTGATTCGGCAGAAAAATCATGATGCGTTTGAGATTTAACTAAAGCTATAAA
>CAZLRZ010000008.1:2965-20133 GCA_964562165.1 uncultured Candidatus Saccharibacteria bacterium | reverse complement strand
CCCTTGATTCGGCAGAAAAATCATGATGCGTTTGAGATTTAACTAAAGCTATAAAATTTTCCGCCTTTTCATAATCGTCATTTTTAACAGCCACAAAATTTACAAATTCTGCGGGGATTTCTTTTATAAACTGAGAAGGATTTTCTAACTTTTGCTTTTCATTATATTTTGAATACGAAATATTGGCGGATTGTTTGGCTCTAGATAAAGCTACGTAAAAGAGCCTACGTTCTTCATCGAGTTCATTAGAAATGGTTTGATTTTTCAATAAACCAAAAGGAGGTTTGATCTTACCTTGATTCCTTTTTAAGCCCCAGTTTCTACTTTGACACTTTATAATAAATACGTATAAAAATTCTTGCCCCTTGGCTCCATGAGCAGTCATAACTTTTACAGCATCCTCTCCATCTATGCCCCAAATTTTGTCGCTTAGTTCGATCTTCTGCTCTTTATAAATACTTAAATCTTTAATAAATTCAATAATTGTGTAGTTTTCTTTAGTGCCCGCAAGGTTTTTGAATTCTTCGTATAGCCTTGAAAGTTTACTAATTGACATTATGTAGGTCTCTTTTTTGGCTAAGGTATTGATATAGCCGGTTTCAGACAAAATCTTGTTGAAGAAAAATTGTCCGTCAATATTGTAAATTTCTTGTCTCCATTTTAATAAATTATTAAAGAAGTCCGTAAATTTGTTTGTATTTTCTACGCCTGCTTTTTGAAGATCGTCTAATGATCCGATTAGCTTAGAAAATGGCATCCTATTTAGAGTTGCATAAGTGAAAAACCTTGAAAGGTCTAGTCGCGGCAAATCCAGAAAATCGTAATTCAATATTACGAACAAATTGTTTTCGTCCTCGGGTTCTATTAGGTATCGTAAAAAATTCAATAATTTATTAATTTCAAAATCATTAAGAATGTTTTCTCCTTTTTCGAGTCTGTATTTAACCCCTTTAGCCCTTAAAATTGGCAGTAGGTCTAAGATATCAGCGTTGTTTCGATGGATAATAGCAATTTGATTTCCTTTTATACCTCGGTCTAAAAGACTGTATATGGCGTTAGCTATGTCAACTTGTTCGTGTTGAGAGTCGACATATTCTTTAACCTCGATCTTTTGTATTGGATAATTTTCTGGATTTGCCGCGTGTAACTTTTTATTAATATTCGGAAGTATTTCATCAATCTGCAATCCATTGTATTTAATTACACCCCTTGCGGCGTCTAGTATCAATTGATGGGATCGGTAGTTTTCGGTTAAGGTGACGATCTTGATCTTTGAAATATAGGTGTTATAAAAGGACGCCATATTTTCTACGCTAGCGCCTTGGAACCTAAAGATTGATTGGTCGTCGTCGCCTACTACAAATATATTCGGATCGCTCCAAAAGCTTCCGAGTAATCTTAGGACTTCATTTTGTGAGTTATTTGTGTCTTGGAATTCATCTACGAGAATATATTGAAACTTTTCTTGGTACTCGCTTAATAGTTCGGGATCGTTTGTAAATTCGGCGACGACACTTTTGATCATATCGTCGTAGTCGTATTTACCGGCGTCCTTTAAGGCTCGTTCATAATTCCCGAATATCTTAATAAATTCTATTTGCTTGCTAGTAATACTTGTTGAGAAACTTTTTTTAAAAAGTTCGTGGATTTCGGTGCGTAATTTGGTGTAATTCCTTTCTTCTGAGCCTTTTTGTAAGTCCATTATATATCTTACAAATGCAAAGTCCGAGAAGCCAAGATTTTGAATATCTATAAAGAACTTAGTAAAAACGGATTCGTTTAGCTTTGTGTAATGAAGTGATTTTAGTTCTTGAAATTTATCTTTTGTCTTTTCGTAAAAATCTACATTAAGATTGATTGCCTTTTCGATGGTTTCTATAGAAATATTGTCTTTTTTGAATCCGGAAATTAAGACTTCAATATCTTTTACATAGGTTTGTGTGTTGCCAAAAGGTTTTAGTACAGAGTTATATGGAAGTTCTTCAATAATTCCTTGGATAATTTTTAACTTATCAATATCCGTTAGAGGCTCAATTTTTGAGCCGAGATTTCCAAATTTATTTGGATGGCTTTGAATAACTTCATTACAGAAACTGTGGAAAGTGTAAATTCTGATATCATAGGCTGTCGTGCCGATTATCTTTAATAGCCTTTCGCGCATAGTATTCACGGCAGAATCCGTGAAGGTCAAACAAATAATATTATCAGGGTTTATTTGTGTTTTTAAAAGTATATTAGCTATACGCATAGCTATTGTTTGGGTTTTACCAGAGCCAGGGCCCGCGACTAACATCACCGGTCCGTCAATAGTATCGACTGCGTCTTTTTGCGCTGGATTAAGTTTATCGTAAGCTTCCTGAAATTTTATTCGAAGTTCTTCATTCATATATTTATTCTATCAGAATTTTATTTGATATAATAAATTTATTGTAGCAAAAAAATGGAACCAAGATTTTCTGTCTTTAATTTTAATGAACTAATAAATTCTACTTTAGGCGCTTTGGGCGATGTTGTGGTTGAGGGCGAAATCACTCAACTCAATATTAGTACAAAAGGTGGCGTTAATATTGTTATAAAGGATTCTGAAAAGCCTGCTCTTCTTAACGTATCCGGATATGCTCCTAGAATCGAAGGTTTGAAAATGGTGGCCGAAGGCATGAAGGTTGCTGCTTATGGAATCCCCAATTTGTGGACTGCCGGCGGTAAATTTAGCCTTCAAATTTATAGGATTTTACCTCTTGGCGCAGGAGCTTTAAAAGAGGCTTATGAAAAGCTAAAGCAATCTCTAGCTATTGAAGGCCTTTTTGCAGAAAGCAGAAAAAGACCATTACCCGAATTTATCACTCGGATTGCCCTATTAACTGGCAAAGACAGCGCAGCCGAAAGTGATTTCTTAAAAATACTTCGCGAAAATAAAGTGGGTGTTGAAATTGATTTTTATCCTGTTCAAGTTCAAGGGAAATATGCAGAAGAAGAAATAATTAAAGCATTAAAATTTGCTGATAAAAACAACTATGACGCTATTGCTCTTGTAAGGGGTGGCGGTAGTTTAGAAGATCTCATAACCTTTAACTCGGAACGTGTGGCAAGAACAATCTTTGCTAGTAATACACCAATAATTGTTGGCGTTGGACACGAAAAGGATGAGAGTATAGCCGATTTTGTAGCTGATATTAGAGCTTCTACCCCATCACAGGCTGCATATTACATTACAATGAATAATGAAAAATATATTGATTCACAAATTCTAAAAGCCGAATTTATTTCTCAAGTCATTGATAGAAAGTTAAATGCTATTCAAATGACTTTTGAATCTAAAAAACAAAATATTAAACAAAGGTTAATCTTAATTGTTGAATTAAACAAAACAAAAACAGCGAAATTGGTCTATAGTATTAGAACTTTTAAGATGTCCTTAATGAATATCTACAAGGATGTGCAAAACAGTTTAAGGATTTTGGATTCTATAAATCCAAGATCTATTCTTAAAAAAGGCTATTCGATAGTTAAAAAGAATGGAAAGGTCATCAAAAACGCATCCGATCTTCAGGTCAAAGATGAGTTAAACATTGAGCTCGGAGACGGCAGAGTTAACGCAGCAGTCCTAGATATTGTTAATTAAACTTTAATTTATAAAAAATGCAAAAAAAAGAATTATTAAAATCCAAGGTTCAAAAATTAGACGAATTAGTCGGATTTTTTGAAAAGACGGAAGATTTCGATTTAGAAGAAGGATTAAAAAAATACGAAGAAGCACTTGCTTTAGTTAAAGATCTTCAAGATGAGATGAAATCATTCGAATTAAAGATCAAAGAAATCGAAGCAAAATATATTCCAAGCGAAGAATAACAGGCTTTACTTACTATTATTGAGAAGGTCTTCTAATCGTCTGACCATTGTTTCAAAATCTTCACCAACGATTCCGTGGGCTTCTGCCCCTTGTTCTAATGTTTCAAAACCTGCCATTATGCAGCCTATACAATGGAAGTCATATTCCTCAACTAAAAAATCCACAGCCAAAGGATATCGTTCTTGTATCTCAACAATTAACATGTCTTTGTCGATTTTGATTTTCAATTAATTAGTTCTCTAAAATATGTTATAAATAATAGCACATTAATTATACTATTTTGCCCTAGTTGAATCTAAACAAATATTTTAAAAAACCCGAATTTTTAAAAGGTAAGAATGCAAACCAGTCTAGAGAGGCCTTTTTAAGATCTTCAAATAAGGGGGAAAGTCGTTTTAATATCCAGTTACTCATTGTCATTGTCGGATTGTCCCTTTTTGGGGCGGTCATGATATATAGCAGTAGTATAGTTGTCGCTGTTAAGCAAGATTTGCCCCCAGAACATTATTTTTTAAGGCAATTGATGTGGATCCTTATAGGGCTAGTATTCCTCTTTATTGCTTATAAAATTGATTATCATATAATTGCCAAGTTATCGTTGCCCGGATTAATAATCTCAATAGTCCTTTTGGTCGTGGTTTTAATAGTAAATAGGGATAATGATATTAAAAGGTGGATCGATTTAACCTATTTTGATCTTCAACCTTCAGAAATCGCCAAAATCACCCTCTTAGTTTATCTATCCAGCTTTTTAGCAAAGCAAAAAGAGATAAAAACCATCACGCAAAAAGCCATTGTCAAACATATCAAAACCGACATTTTACCCTTTTTAGGAATTTTAGGATTAGTCTGTGGGCTTATTGTTATTGAGCCAGATATGGATACAACCATCATGCTTGGTGTAACAGGCTTTATACTCTACTTTATTTCGGGTAATGACACTTTGCATACAATTGGATCAGTTGCTACGGGGGCGTTCTCAGCTTTGTTGGTGGGAATTATGACTTTAACGGCCGATTATAGAATGACGCGATTTAAAACCTTCTTTGATTTTTGGAAGACGGGAGACATTACTGATCCTTTCAATACGGGTTTTCAATTTAGACAAATTTTAATTGCTGTAGCTTCGGGTGGAATGTTTGGAGTGGGTTTTGGAGAATCAAGACAAAAGTATCATTATCTTGGAGATACCGCTTTTAGCGATACCATTTTTGCAATTTTTGCCGAAGAGTTTGGGCTGATTGGATGTATTGTCCTAGTTGGGATATTTATATATATCTTTTTGTTGGGTTATAAAATTGCTATGAAGGCTCCGGATAAACTTGGCTTTTTAATTGCCATTGCAATAACCACTTGGATAACCCTTCAGGCGGTACTTCATATTGGAGCAAATGTGGCCTTGATCCCGATCAATGGGAACACCCTTCCATTTATGAGTTATGGAGGTAGTTCAATTGTTATCAATCTGGCGGCAATTGGAATTTTATTAAATATATCGAGAGGCCTAAAACCAAGAGAGGAAAAAGAATCCATTAAAAGGAAACCACAATTTTTTAGTGTGAGAAAAGCCTTTAAAAAACGTTAAATATTATTATGAATATCGAAAAGTCTGCAAAAACAATGATTATTGGGGGGCATTTAACTCCTGCCCTTGCCTTGGTTGAAGAATTAAAAGCCCAAGGCATTAATAACCTTTTATGGTTAGGTGTTAAGCATTCTCAGACTTCATCAATTAATTTAAGCGCAGAATATAAAGAAGTTGAAAAATTTGGAATACCTTTTGTTGAATTCAAAACTGGAAAGTTATGGAGAAAGTGGACTTTAAAAACCTTCCATCTTGGGATTTATCAATTATTGTTGATTCCTTGGGGATTTATTAAAGCCTTTTTTGTTTTATTAAAACATAGGCCTAAATTAGTTATTGGCTTTGGGGGCTACCTACAATTGCCGATAATATTTTGGGCAAGGATCATTGGAATCTATAGTGTAGTTCACGAACAAACTTCGGTAATTGGAACTGCAAACAGGTATGCAGGTAAGTTTGCTAATAGGGTCTTCATTTCTTGGTCGAATACAAGCTCTGTTTTTGAAAATGACAAAGTCGTTCTTTGCGGGAATTTATTAAGAAAAGGCTTCTTTGAAAAAGGTAATTCGCCCGAAAAAATATTTGATAATTTAAAGCCTATTGTTTTAATTACCGGTGGGAACCAAGGAGCAAACACTATTAACAAAAGAGTGTTCCCAATATTGCCAACCTTGCTAAGTTCGGTAAATATCGTTCATCAGGTCGGGAATTCCTCTATTACAAACGACTTAAAATCCGCCGAAAATGCATTCAATTCATTGCCTCCTGAATTAAAAAAATCATATAAATTTTTTGCGGAAGATTTTGTGAATTTTAATGTGTACATGAGTTCGGCTGATCTTATTGTTAGTAGGTCAGGAGCAAATACAATTAGTGAGATTTTGGCACTTGGCAAATTGGCCGTGCTTATTCCTATCCCCTGGAGTTCTCAAGCTGAACAACAAAAGAATGCGGAAATAGTCGCGAGTACTGGCCTTGGATATATATTAAAGCAATATGACGAAATGCCTCCTCAAGAACTGTATAACGCTATAGTTTTAGGCCTGCAAAAGTTTTCAAATAATGAGGACTTTCTTGGCCAAAATATTGAGATCGCTAAAGAAAAAGCAAAATCCTTAGTTAGTAAGGATTCTGCAAAGGTTATGATCCAGAATATTTTTAAAACCGTTTAAACAAACGACTTCAACATCTCCCTTGTGTTTTCTGCAAACTTAGGATCGTGTAGATAATGTTTTAGCTGAGCATTTAGGTATCTAATTGGGTCGCCAGTAGTCATCCATTCCCCTTCAATTATTCTAAATAAGAATTTAGTTGTTCTTGAAAGCTTATCGTTGGCGTCTTGTAGCCATAGTTCTTGATCTTTACCGGTTGCCGTTGGAACAAGATATTCAAATACTTTGTATGGCAAAATCATTCTTCCATAAGACACTAAATCAGAAGGAGCTTCTTCTACTTTTGGTTTTTCGACTAGATAGTCAAATACACCCCATTTTTCTTCCTCATGATATTCAGAGGGCTTTACTACGCCGTATCTGTTTAGTTCATGAGTTGGAGTCTTTTGGACTGCTAAAACTGCATCACAATCCGTGACCTCGAAAAAATCGACCAATTGTTTTAGTGCACTTGAGTTTTCACTAAGCACCATATCATCTCCAAATAACAGAGCGAAAGGTTCGCCAGGAGTTAAAAAGTCTTTTGCTGACAAAACCGGAGAGCCATTGCCATAAGGCAAGCTTGGGTCTTGTTGAATAAATCTGATGTTTTCCATACCTAAAACGTCTTCTACTTCAGAAAATCTTTCAAGCTTGCCTTGCATTTCTAGTAAGGCTTTTACATCGGGAGCATCCTTTGTGAAATAGTCTTGAATCAAGCTATGTTCATCTCTAGTAACAATTATTACTTCCTCGATACCTGCAACCCGACATTCCTCTACGAGGTATTGGATGGAAGGTTTGTTAATTATTGGGAGCATTTCCTTTGGAATATTCTTAACAAAGGGTAAAAATCTTGATCCAAAACCCGCTGCCGTAATAATTGCTTTTTTAACTTTCATAAAACAAAAATAAAAAGTAAATAACTTTTCTTAAGGGTATCTTAGATAAAAAAACAATAAAAAGCAAAAAAATGTTATTATTAATTGATACTATTTATCAATAGAACATGTTGAAACTATTTAGCAGTCTTACAAAGAAGAAAGAAGAATTTGTACCACTATTTAAAAATTCCGTTAAGATTTATCATTGCGGACCAACCGTATATTGGAATCAACACATTGGGAATATGCGTGGCATGTTAGCTGGCGATTTGATACGAAGATCCCTAATTTATCTTGGCTATGAAGTGCGGTATGTCCGCAACTATACTGACTTTGGCCATCTGACTTCTGATGCTGACGAAGGTGAAGATAAAATGGAAAAGGCCTCAAAAAGAGAACATCTTGACCCCAGAATAATTGCTGATAAATATATTAAACAATTCGAAAAAGACACTTCAAATTTAAATATGCTTGAGCCTACCGTAAAAGCTAGGGCTACGGATTATTTAGAAGAAATGATCGACATGATCCAGACATTAATTGATAAGGGGTTTGCCTATACTACATCGAAGGCCGTATATTTTGACGTTAGTAAATTTGAGAATTACACTGCTCTTTCTGGGCAAAATCTTGAAGAAAACATTATTGGCGCAGGGTCCGGAAAAGTTAGTGATGAAAACAAAAAACATCCATTTGATTTTGCCCTCTGGTTTTTCAAAGTTGGCGACCACAAAAATGCTTTGCAGTTTTGGCCCTCACCTTTTAAATCCGATTTGATCGCCAATGGTCTCGGCTTTCCCGGATGGCATATTGAATGTTCAGCTATGGTTCGCAAAGAACTTGGGAAAACTATAGACATTCATATTGGTGGAGTCGAACATATTCCGGTCCATCACACTAACGAAATTGCACAAAGCGAATCGGCTAATGGCTGCAAGTTTGTAAACTATTGGCTTCATAATGAACATTTAAATCTAAACAATTCAAAGATTTCAAAATCTGACGGCAATTTTATTTTGCTGGATGATTTGATCGAAAAAGGATATGACCCTATGCATTTAAGGTATTTGCTAATAGGTTCGCATTATCGATCAAAGCAAAATTTCACCTTCGAGGCACTGGATTCTGCAAGGAATGCATATAAAAGGCTTGTAGCCAACTTAATTAGCATTGACCCAAAAGATGGTTCGGGGGAAATAATTAAAACCTGGAAAGAAAAATTTGTTCAAGCTCTTGAAGATGATTTTAACGTTCCTCAAGCTCTGTCTTATGTTTGGGACTTGTTAAAAACAGACGAAAAACTTTCGGATAAATTCAAAACAATTATGGATTTTGATAATGTGCTTGGGTTAAGGTTGGGTAATGCGGTAACTTTGGGTGAGAAATTTTCCAAAAATGATGATATATTATCTGATGAAGTTCAAAGTTTAATTAAAAGTAGAGAAAAAGCCAGACAAAATAAAGACTGGAATCTGGCTGATAAAATTAGAGATGAATTAAAGACAAAATATAATTATGAGGCAATCGATAAAAAGTAAATTAAAAAAGGGCTTTCTAATTTCTACTACCGTTATTCTGTTAACGGCTTTGAATACTGTAAATGTAATTCAAAGTTCAAATGTTATTCCCCAAAAGAGTTCTTTAAGGTTGTCATATTCACACAATCAACTGCTTTCAAAAGCAACGCTTGCCGAAGTCCAAGAAGCCCTTGCCATTAAGCCTATCCTCGAAGCTCAAGAAAAGCTCGAAAAAGAAAGAAACGATAAAATTGAAAGATTGCTTAATTTCCTGAAAAAACAAAAATCTCCTGTAGCTACTAGAGAATATTCTGCTCAAATCATAGATTTGGCGGAGGCAAATGGGGCTGACTTTAGAATCATTGTTGCAATTATGGGCGTTGAATCTGGGTTTTGCAGAGTCCCATTAAAGAAAAATGGAAACACATATAACTGCTTTGGATATTTAAATGGCGTTAAGTACGCATCTTTCACAGATGCATTTAATAATTTGGTGCCTAAGATTTCTGTCCAATACGCCAAAAGGTATGGTTGGGATTTTGTATCTCTAGCCAAAGCCTATGGCCAACATTCATGGGAGAAGACTTCAAAATATATGCTTAACTGGGCAAATAGCATTTAAGCATTAATGGGTTTGTCTGTGAGTTCTAATTAGAATTATTATGTAATTGTGGGGAATCCTTTTGTACATTTACATCTTCACTCTGAATATTCCCTGTTAGATGGAGTCCAAAAGCTTCGTCCATTAATTTCACGGATTAAAGAATACAATATGCCTGCAATAGCCTTGACTGATCACGGGTCAATGGCTGGGATTTATGAATTTTGGTCTATATGTAAAGAAATGGGTGTTAAGCCCATTCTTGGTTGTGAGGTTTATGTGGCATTTAGAAAAAGAACTGATAAAGAAACTGGTATTGATGATCAAAGATATCATTTGACCCTTCTTGCAAAAAACAAAGAGGGCTACCAGAACCTATTAAAGATGGTGTCTATTGCTAATGTAGAAGGTTTTTACTATAAACCTAGAGTTGACAGGGAAATCCTTGAAAAGTATTCCAAAGGGATTATTTGTCTTACCGGTTGTTTGTCGGGCGAACTTGCGCAGGATTTATTACACGAAAAATGGGACGAAGCCGAAGAATGGCTCGGATTTTTAAAAAAGAACTTTGAAAATGTTTATGTGGAAATATCTAGGTTCCCTCACGAAGATGTGGATTTTGTTCTACCAAAATTGGTGGATATTGCTAAAAGAACTAAAACCGAACTAGTCGCTACATGCGATGCCCATTATCTTGAAAGAGAAGACTATGTTATTCAAGAAATCGCTTGGTGTATTAGTGATGGAAGAAAATTATCCGATCCAGAACGAAGGCGTGCTCATGCTTCAGAATTCTATGTAAAATCAACTGAAGAAATGTATGAACTATTTAAGGATATTCCCGAGGCTGTCGATAATACATGGAAGGTAGCGGAACTGGTTGAGGTTTATGGCATCGAATTCCAGCGAATCCAGCCACATTACGATATTAAATTAGATGAAGCTAAGACTAAGGCCCTACTCAGAGAACATGTTGATAAAAAGATTGGTGGCAGGTATTCAGAAATTAACGAAGAACTTAAAAAAAGAGTCGATTACGAGCTTTCAATCATCGATTCCAAGGGCTACAACGATTACTTTTTAGTAGTCGAAGACTATATTGATTGGGCAAGAAAAAACAATATTTTAGTAGGTCCAGGTAGAGGCTCGGGGGCCGGATCGGTTGTGGCATATATTTTAGGTATTACTAGTCTTGATCCTATTTCGTGGAATCTAATTTTTGAAAGGTTTTTAAATCCTGAAAGGCCTTCTCCACCGGATTTTGACGTAGACTTCCAAGACGATAAACGTGACAAGTTATTTGAATATATGAGTCATAAATATGGTGAGGTAAACACATCATATATTGGAACATTCGGAAGATTAAAGACTAAAGCGGCAATAAGAGATGTCGCTAGAGTTATGGGTATAGACTTGAGTATTGCCGACAAACTTTCAAAAATGGTAACTGTTAAATTTGGTAAAGTTGCCCCAATATCAAAGATGCGTCAGGATGTGCCCGAATTTGAAGAAATTATTCAAAGTTCTCCTGATTTGATCCAACTTAGTAAATATGTAGAAAAACTCGAAAATGTTGCCAGGCACGTATCCATTCACGCCTGCGGGTATTTGGTAACGCCCTCACCTATTACAGATTATGTTCCTATCCAGATTGATTCAAGAAATGGCAATAAAAAAATAACACAATATGAAGGTATGCACCTTGAACCTATTGGTTTAATGAAGTTCGACTTTTTGGGCTTAACTAATCTTACAATTATTGATAAAGCGTTAAAACTTATTAAAGAAACTACCGGAGTTTTATTGGATATCGATAAATTATCGCTAACCGATGACATAACTTATCAGCTTTTCCGTGAAGGTAGAACTATTGGCATTTTTCAATTTGAGTCTGATGGAATGCAGAAATATTTAAAAGATTTGAGTCCAACTGAAATTGAGGATTTGATCTTTATGAACGCTGCATATAGGCCTGGCGCTATGGCATACATTCCTAATTACATTAATCGAAAAAAAGGACTGGAAGAAGTTTCGTATCCTCACGATTGCCTTGAGCCTGTTTTGAAAAGCACGTATGGCTTTGCAATTTATCAGGAGCAAGTCATTAATATTTCCGTAGTTTTTGCAGGATATTCACTTGGAGAGGCCGACATGCTTAGAAGAGCCATGGGTAAAAAGAAAAAGGAAGTTATGGAAAAGGAAAAAGAAAAGTTTATGCAAAAATCCAAAGAAAGAGGTTTTGATGAGGAAACTGCAAAGAAAGTCTTTTCGTACATGGAACCTTTTGCTGATTACGGATTTAACCGATCCCATAGTGCCTGCTATTCTCTAATTGCCTACCAGACTGGTTTTTTGAAGGCTCACTACCCTCTTCAGTTTATGGCGAGTCTTATGGAAGTAGATTGTCATACTCCTGATAAATTGCAAAGAGATCTTAAAGAGGCTCGTGAAATGAAAATTGAAGTGTTGCCACCTAGCGTGAATCACAGTTCTGTCCATTTTGTCATTGAAGGTGAAAATAAAATTAGGTTCGGGCTTTCAGGAATTAAGGGTGGTGGCGGAAAAGCCATGGAAAACATTGTTAAGTTCCGTCCTAAAAAAGGATACACAAGTTTGCAGAATTTAATCGAGACTGTAACCCCCGAAAACGTGTCTAAAAAAGATTTAGAAGTATTGGCTAAAGTTGGAGCACTAAACGAATTTGGATACAGAAACCAGCTGCTAGAAGCTGTTCCTATGGTTTTTGAAAGAGTTGTTAAATTTAAAAAAAGCCAAGAAGGCGGCCAATCAGATTTGTTCCAATTAGGAAATATTGAATCTTCAGCGCCAGTAATAAAGGATGAAGCTTTACCAAGGCCAATTAAAGAATCCGAAATAGATTGTTTAAATTGGGAAAAGGAATTGCTGGGGACTTTCTTAGGCAATCATCCATTAATTAAATACCGAAGCTTAAGTACCGGCTTTCACCTTTCAACTTTGACCGATTTGCCTAATTTTAGCGATAAATCAACCTTTGCAAGTACTGTTCTTATTACAAGGATGAAAACTATCAGAACTAAAAAAGACGGCAAGGCAATGGCCTTTGTTTCACTGGAAGATGAAAATGCCCGAGCAGAAGGCGTTATATTCCCACGAAGTTTTGAAAAAATCAGGAACGTCATTAAAGAATACACTCCTATTGTTGTAAAAGGTTTTGTTAGTGAAAAAGATGGAGAAAAAAGTTTGGTGGTAGATAGCGTGTTTGATCCTGAAGAATATATGAAAAAGAAGGAATTAGAAATTGATATATGCGGAGTAACTGATAAAAAAGTTCTGGCTAAATTTAAAGATCTACTCAAAAAGTATCCGGGAAAAACCAGAATCAAAATTGTTTATGGAGATAATAGCGATATTAGATATTTAATAAAATCTGTAACCCCTGCCAAAGAGCTTCTAGACTTCCTATACGAATACAACTCAAAAAACTAATCGTTTAGTGTAGCTATATAAAAGGCCTTTGTGCCTGATGTTAGCCCCCCTGTTAATGATTGTATATATGCTTCCGCTTGTGTTTTGCCTCTTGGGTCGGTCTTTAGGAAAGCAAATGTTGGCTCTTTAGAATTTTGTGAAGAAACTACAACCGATTTGAATGTCCTTTTAACGGGTGCCTGAATTACGCATCTTTCCTGGGCATCCGAAGAAGTTGGAAGGCATTCAACAAATCCAGAAATTGTAGATGATTCAAAATTTAATAAATCAGATCGTATTTCGGATACCCTGTCATTTAATTCATTTACTTGGGCTTGCTGTTGTTCGTAATTTTCTATTGCATTAATTAAGGCTGTATCAATATTATCAAAACGAGATGTGCTAAGAATCCCATCCAGTTTGATGTTGCCACTGGTAAATAAATTACCTAAAGCGTCGATGGCAAACCTGTCTGCATCTCCTGTTTGAATGACAATCGCATTAGTACCTTCCTTTGGACTTAGGATTAGATTCTCGTAGCCGACTGAACCTGCAAATAGCATATTCCCGCCAACTGTTAAATCTCCCTTAATTTCTAGATTTTCACGGATTATTGCCTCTTTAAATGAAAGTTTGTAGTTTTCAATCATTGCTTTGGTAATTAAATCACCATCAGCATCAAAGTTTAACTTGTCCTCGTCTGATAAGTCGTTATAGGCTGAGAAAAATTGACTTCCTAGTTCACCAGTTTGAAAGTTCCCTAAGTTCAAGAAGTAGGTGCTGTCTAGGTTATCTAGTGTGTCGGCATTTGTCATGGTGCCTGGAATTATTGGAGTGTTTAAATTTAATAATATCTTTCCGTTTTGGGAATCGGTTGAAACGTCGATTCCATTTGTTCCAATAATATCAATGTTGCCGCCGTTTCGGGTTATTCCGTTAATTGAACTTATAACTCTAAAATTTGTTTCGCCCAAACCTATTGAGCCATTTTCGATTTTATTGGAATTTATTGAAGAATCGGCAATATCTGATGTGTTAATGCTTAAATCGGCAATGTCGGATCCTGTAATGCTGTTGTCTTTTATTTTAGCTCCGGTAATACTATCGTCTTTTAGGTTTTCATCCCCAATTTTTAATGTGGTTGAGTCAAAAACCAATTCATTATCTTTAGTGATTATTCTAACGTAGCCGTCGTCTGTGGTGCTAATTCCCTTTACATTACTAATGACTTCGGTTTCTGGTTTAACAATATTTGCATTGATCGCTTGGCCATTGTCTAAAACCAACTTAACTTTAATATCGTTTGAAAGGTCTTCTTGAGTGATGGTGTTATCCCTAATTTGCCAGGATGTTACGTCGGTAGCGTATCGATATGCCAAAATACTTATCGTACAAAGAAACAATGTGATCAATACGGCGAAAATGGCAATTAATTTGTTGTAGATTTTCATGAGGGAAAATTTAACATTTATGCTTGGATTGTAACAGATAGATACATCTTTCGGCAATTATTCTTGCGGGGATGATATGGGGTTCGGTATAGTTTCGGATATTTTTCTGACCTTTTATTGTTGTAAATCTTTTTTAAATGTTTTATAGTGGTGACAGGTGGTGAAGTATGGTGAAACTAAATACAAAAACCAAAAACTTATAAATATTTTAGTTTTTGGAGTCTGCACTATTAAGTATTTTTGCTACAAGTTCTACACTGCTTCAAAACTTCTAACTCATCATATTTCCCACCATGTTGATAGGTGAATTCGATGGTAGGCTAACTGATAAAAATCGGATAGCTATACCCAAAAAAATTAGAGACGAGCTAAAAGATGGGTTGTTTTTATCAAGAGGTTACGAAGGTTGCCTTTTGCTAATGGACAAGTCACATTGGTCGTCATTTGAAAATTTAATAAACGAAAAATCAATTTTATCTCTTAGTCTTCGAGATACAAAAAGATTTATATTTGGCGGCGCCTTTGAACTGGAATTAGATTCGCAGGGGAGGTTCGTTTTGCCGAATAGTCTTTTATCTTATGCGCAAATAGAAACGGACATTGTTTTTATTGCAATTAAAGATTGGGTCGAAATTTGGGATAAAAAATTATGGGAAAATAAATTAAACGAGATCGTAAAAACTGCACCTGATCTTGCCGAACAATTATTAAAGTAAAACGAAATGACTGAATACAAACATATACCTGTAATGCTAAAAGAAGCAATTGAATATCTAGGAGTAAGCGAAGGGAAAACAATAGTCGATGTAACATTGGGGGGCGCAGGACATTTTAAAGAAATATTAAAAAAATTAAACAATAAAGGGACATTAATAGGGTTAGATAAGGATTTGAAATCCATAGAAAATGCAAAAGAACAGTTTGGAGAGTTTAAAGAGGTTAATGGGGATTTCATAAGTAGTCAGGGCTCTTTAACAATAATTCTATCAAACAAAAACTTTGCTAATCTTGCAGATGTTTTAAAAGCACACAATATTAATAGTATTGATGGGCTTTTAGCAGATTTAGGATTAGCAACAGATCAATACAAAAGTGGCTTAGGATTAAGCTATCTGGAAGATGCTGATCTTGATATGAGAATGGAAAAAGGTTTAACAGTAAAAGCATCCGATTTGCTAAATGGCTTATACCAAAAAGAATTGGAAAAGTTATTCTTTGAACTCGGGGATGTAATTTTTGCTAAAAGATTAAGCAAAGAAATATCGGAAATAAGGCTAGTAAGTCCAATCACTAAAACTATACAGCTAAGGGAAATTATTCAGAAAATTGTACCTTTCAAATCGCGCACAGGTACAAATAAACATCCTGAGGCCAAAGTGTTTCAAGCCTTGCGAATTGCTGTTAATCATGAGTTATACAATTTAAAGCAATTGCTGCCCCAGGCTTTCGAAGCACTGGCCCCAGGAGGGAATCTCGTAATAATCAGCTTCCATTCAGGCGAAGATAGAATTGTTAAGGAATATTTCAATGAATTAAAAAGCACTTATAAAATTAACTATTTAACTAAATTACTAAAGGCATCTATGACGGAGCTTGCACATAACTCCAAAAGTCATAGCGCAAAACTAAGAGCCATAAGTAAAATTTAATATACTGCCATTATGAAAAAATTAAATATCTGGTTTTTTACTCTGGGTTTACTCACGGTAATCTTCGTATCTGCACAGCTCTTCATACTTTCTACAGTTGGTACTAATGGCCAGCAACTTAGCGACATCCGTGGACAGCAAAACGAATTAAAGGTTGAAAATGAAATTCTTAAAGCGCAAATCCTTGAACTTCGATCAAATAAAGTAGTACTCGAAGGCTTATCCGAAGACAAAACTCTACAACAAAAAAATATAGTATTTTTGAATCCTGACGAATTAAATATATCGGCAATGGATTAATAAAAATGGATGTTGTTAACGACATACAAAAAAAGAAAGTTAAGTTCATCCGTTTTTTCTTCATAGTTCTAGGACTTTCGATTGTTGCTCTACTAGTTAACTGGCAAGTCTTTGACAGTGAACGCTATGTTGCAATCGCAAACGAAAGATACAAAGATATAAAATTACCATCCATAAGAGGAAGTATTTTAGCTAAGGACGGCTCAACCCTTGCCTATTCTGAACCTAGATACAATGTGTTTATATGGCTTCCCGAAATTCAGTCCGCTGAAAGCAGGGGCGATCAAACTCGAAGTGAATTTTATTCAAAAGTAAGTAAAATCCTTGAAATCCCAGAAGAAGAACTAATTGCAAAATTCGATACCAAGGCACTCTGGATTAAAATAGGCACCAAGATTTCTCTAGACGCCAAAAACAAATTGCTAGAATTAAAAAGTGACGCAAAAGATAAATACATTACAGGCATTCAATTTGAGTACGTTAACCGCAGAGTCTACCCTGAAGGTCGAATGGCAAGCCAGCTCTTAGGATACGTAGGTCTTTACGATGAAGAAGCAAAGGGTGTATGGGGTGTTGAACAATATTGGGACGGGACTTTAAAACCAATCGAAGGTGTTGCCTCTTCTGAATTTGATAGTTTTGGAAACCCAATCACGGTTTCGGATTCCGACTACATAGAATCTCAACAAGGATCAACACTTTACACTACTATTGATAAAACACTTCAGGCAAT
>CAZLRZ010000008.1:0-2865 GCA_964562165.1 uncultured Candidatus Saccharibacteria bacterium | reverse complement strand
ATTGTGGAAAAGGTAGTTGATGCAGAAAATAATGTTACAGTTTTTAATCCTAAAGTACTTAATAAGCCTATCAAAACTGAAACTGCGGAAACGATGCAGGCAATGATGCACAAGGTCTATCTAAATCAGCTTATGGAAAAGAAATATAAAGAATTAGCGAAATATGATATTGGTCTAAAGTCAGGTACGGCGCTTATCCCATATACTGATAGAGCCGGATACTCAAGCGAAATCAATGCTACTTTTATGGGATTTGATGCCTCGCCTTCTAAAACCTTTGTGATGTTACTAAAACTTGAAAAACCTCAAGTTGGAGAATTGTCTTCGTCAAATGCCCGTATTTTGTGGCTTGATACTTTGATGGCGATTAAAGATTATCTTAAAGTCCCGTCATATTAATAAATATTTTTCGTTTAATATATTTAACTTTTTAAAATATTAAAAAATGGCAACATATAAAATTGTTGGTGGTAAACCTTTGAAGGGAACTATTGATCCTGTTCCAAATAAAAATTCGATTTTAAAATTAATTCCTGCGGCTTTGTTAACAGATGAGCCGGTCATTATTAAGAATGTCCCCAAAAGCTCTGACGTAAGGCTGATGCTTAAAATCGTTAAGCAACTTGGCGGTAGAATTTCATATCTTGACGAAGGGAATACAATAAAAATCGTAGCAAAAGGTTTGAACACGTACGAGATCGACCCAATCCTTTCACAAAAGGCAAAGGCCTCGGTTATGTTTATGGGTCCTCTACTTGTTAGATTTAAAAAGGCTCATATGCCTATGCCCGGTGGATGTAAGTTAGGAACAAGGCCACTTGATGCATTTATAGATAATATGGTGCAGATGGGTGCAAAGTATGTTAGAGAAAAGGGCTATTATTTAGAAGCGGATAGATTGCATGCTACAAAGATCTGGTCATGGTTCCCATCAGTAACAGGCACAGAAAATACAATTATGCTTGCCGTGCTTACAAAAGGAATAACTGAAATATATAATGCCGCATCAGAACCTCATACCCAAGATTTGTGCAATATGCTCAACGCAATGGGCGCAAAAATCTATGGAATTGGTTCCAATAAATTAACAATAGAAGGTGTAGAAAGGCTTGGTGGTGTTGAATGGACAGTGATTCCTGATCATTTGGACATTGGAGGATACATTGCCGCAGCCGCTTTGACTGGTGGGGAAATTACAATTAGAAACGGAATCCCAGAACATATGCAGATGATTTTTCAATTCTTTGAGAAAATTGGTATTAAAGTAAGAGTAAAAGATAAAGATATTTATGTTGATGGGAATCAAAAGATGGAGTGCGCTTTGACAGTTCGTGGCGACATCCTTGATGTAAAAGCCTTCGCTTGGCCATTCTTGCCTCCTGATTTTGTCCATGTAGCAGTTGTCGCTGCCCTAAAAGCAAAAGGGAGCATGATTTTTCACAATTCATTTTATGAATATGCGTTCTTTTTTGTGGAAGAATTGGCAAAAATGAAAGCTAAAGTGATAATGGCGGATCCGCTAAGAATAATTACCTTTGGTCCAACTCAGTTTAAAGCTGCAAAGATTTTTGCGCCAAACATTATTCAAGCAACCATGGCATTATTTTTAGCAGCCCTTTCTGCAGATGGAACAACCATTTTAGAAGATTCTGAAGATTCGCTAATGCGAAGATACCCTGACCTTGTGGAAAATTACCGAAAACTAGGAGCTGATATTGTTAAATTATAAGTTAAATATTAAATATGTTTAGATTAATTCTAAAACAAAAACTCAAATATCTTTCAAAATTTGCGATCAGAAAGCATAAAATGGAAATGGTCGTAGTGACTGGCTGGTACGACACAAGTATAGTCAAAGATTTGACCTATACCCTACTCCATTCCAAATTTACTGTTAGGAAAATGCTGAATAGCCCCTGGTGGGATTTCACCGTTCCACTAACGATTCTTGGGTATGAAGATAAAAAAAGATCGGTTTTAAGTTGGATCTTTTTATTAATGAGGTCAAATTTCAGGCTTACTTTTGGCGGATCAAACCCTCAAAGTATGATCCTAAACTTGAATTACACAAAGGATGATACTGCAAAATATTGGTCTTCCTTTGTTACTCCTGATATCTTGATAGTCACTCATTTTAATAAAGATTTGAAAATCCTAGAGAATTTGATAAAAAACACGAAAAAGAAATCAGGTTGGATAGTTCTAAATAGTCAGGATTTAAGTCTTGTTGAAAAGATTATCGGAACTTATGAAAAGGTTTTTGTTTTTGGCGAAGGTGAAAAGGGATTTGAAATGCCAGACTTACAATATCGAGTTGCCGAAAAGAATAAATTGATTGTAAAACATCTAGATAAAGAGTACGAAGTCCAAACTCAGTTCATTCCTATGATAAAATATGAAAGCATTGCTGCTGCATTATCTGTTGCAATTGTAAAAGGCATACCTATTATGGAAGCCTTATATTCTTTGCTAAAATTTGAAATGCCTCTAAAATTAGTAAAAAATGTAAGAGGAGTATTAAGTGAAGAAGAATCTTAAATTTTAATCAAGGCAACCATAGAAGGTTTCAGTCAAAAACAAATTGATAAAATTGTTAATAAAAGTAAGTATTCAAAAGCTGACTTCGATTCCCTATACAAGGTATTTAGGCCAAAGATCTTAGATTTCCTCCAAAAAAAAGTTACCAATAAAGAAACTGCAGAAGATCTTACCTCAGAAGTTTTTGAAAAAGTTTACAAAACAATTGATGATTTTAAATGGCAAGGAATCAGCATCGGAGCCTGGATTTACCGCATAGCTCGTAACCACCTAATTGATTATTATCGAAAACATAATAAATATAAAAATGATAAGTCATTTGATGAT
>CAZLRZ010000007.1:3393-26010 GCA_964562165.1 uncultured Candidatus Saccharibacteria bacterium | reverse complement strand
AAAAATTCAAGTCGAGTTATCAGTTATGATTCTAAAGAAGAATGATCCAATTTAATTATTTCATCCCTTATCTTCATCCATAATTTACCAAGGTGGTTTTGACCATCTCTATTTTCGCCCCAACCCCAATAATTATCTTTTGGTGAATCTTCCACAATCATATAATTTTTTGTTTCTAACAATTTCTTCTTAACATAGGGGTTTTGATTAAGTTTTGCCTTAAGCAAATCCTCCATAACAGAAAGTTTAATCTCCTCCCAATCTTTTCTTCTCTTATCCTTATTTGCCTCTGCAATTTTTTGAGCTTCGTGAGCAGAATGAGATTTCTTTATTTGCTCAGCAATTTCGGGGGCAATTTCAAGGAATCCAAAAGCTTGAAATGCTTCTTCCACCGAGGAATATAAAAACCCATCAAATTCGACTTTAAATGAACTGAAATTATCCAGGCAGTAGAATTCTCTAGGATAAAAGCCAATAACCTCATCCATCTTTTCACTAAGCCAAATATCGCGATATTGTTCTAATTTGATCATATTAAAAGTATTGTAACAAAAAACTTGAAGGTTTATATACTTTCTTCCTACATCAGTGAAGATCTGATATTTAGCTCGTTCAAGAATCAAAGTGTAGGATTACACTTAACTATGAAAATGTTACAATCTATTAATAATTTATTAAAAGATAAAAATGGATTTAAAGTCTGTCGCAATATTAATAATTAACCAAAAAGGTGAGGTCTTACAAATGCTTAGAGATGATAAATCGACTATTCAATATCCAAATACTTGGGTATCAATCGGTGGGCAGGTAGAAGCAGGCGAATCTTTTGAGGAAGCTATAATCCGTGAGGTTTATGAAGAACTCGAAATTAAACTCGGTTCATTCGAATTATTCAAAATTTATAAATGGCCAGAAAAAACCGAAGCGGTTTTTGTCACACACCTTGATTTTGATCCAATTTCAATAAACTTACACGAAGGTCAAAAAATTGAATTTTTTGCGAAGGAAAAATTTAATAGTTTGAATTTTGGATTTCATGATAAAGAAATTTTATATGATTACTTTGGTTAAGAACCTGGGGATTGTTTAATATTTACTGAGTTGATTCTTAAATTTATTCCAGGCAACTATAAAGCCGGTAGCAAATTCATTTGGTGTTGAATCTACCATTTCAGTTACTTCTTTAAAATCAAACCATTTTCCTCCTGATACTTCCTCCGTTTGGAATTTGATCAATTGACCGTTATACGGAGCCATGAATACCATACTAAACTGAAATGTTTTTAGTTCTTCATAGGTTTCTTCAAGATAGAATTTCCCTAACTCCGATAATTTCACATCATCAATCCCCAGTTCCTCTTTTAATTCTCTTCTTGCAGCTTCTTTGTAGGTTTCTCCTTCATCAACATGGCCTCCTGCAGATTGATCCCAGGTATTAGGAAATAATTTCATTTTTGGCCCACGACGTTGTAGATATATCTTGTCTGAATCAATTAAAAAAATTCTAGAAATCCTTCGGATAATGTTCTTATTAAAAGCCTCTTCTTTAGTAGCGGCTCCGATGATGTTATCGTTTTTGTCTACTATCGTAATTTTATGAATATTATTGTCCATTTTAAGATTATAAATTTTTCGATACTTTTGTAAATTAGTTTACTTTATAGATCATCAAATATAAAGTTTAATAGTGAATTTTTAGGCAATATGAAAGAAGACTCAATAAATTCAAGTACCTGGATGTATTATGTTAGCAAGTATTTAGAATTTATTATTGATTTCGCTCCTGCAACGTCAATAATTTATTTCACTTCGGCTGTACGAATAAGCTTGAGCAAAGAATTGATCAATATCCAATTAATTAATTTGTTAATATTTTTATTTGGCTATTTCATGGTGAGAGTAACTAGGCAGTTAGTTCTACGCATTTATAAAACTAACTTTATAAATGAGGAGATGGCTAAATTAGCACATGACAATAAATTGTTAGTTTTAAACAATTATGATTATCACTACCGTTTAAAGGCAGAGCAGAAAATCTATATAAATCTATTATATTATTCAGTCTCTCTAATTCTGGCACTTGTAGTTAATATATTTTTACCCGATTCAAGTATCTTAGAGAACATTATGCTGGGTTTGTTAGGTTTAGCATTAAGTATTATTCTTTTCTTTTGTTTAGCTATAATTTCTTCTAAGGATGTAAAGTTATCCAAGCCTATAAAAACAATAATAATTTTTCTTTTATCAATACCTTTAATAATATATACATTGTCAACATTGATATGAAATCAAGGGAATATGTACTTAATGGGGTCATCTGTTGGACCAGTTCCTAAACCTTGAAATTGACTTCCGATTTAATATAAATAACATAAAAAGTCTGCTAGATAAAGTGAATTTGTATGCTAGATAATTTTTTATTAAATCTTTCGAGTAAATCTGCAATTAGGGTAATTTGAACAACCTATAAAATACCCGAATTTACCCCTTTTCTTTATAAGCTTATTACCACATTCAGGACAAGTCATGTTTTCTGTATCATTTGATACGACTGTTGTTATTATGTCTTTGTTTGTTAATTTAATATAATCGATTAATCTGAAGCCATCTATTAATTCGATTGGCTTATCCTCAGCAAATTTTTGAGCTTCAAGAGTAAATTTATTTGTAGTTATAAAGTATCCTTTGCCATTGGCAAGTTTATTTGCTAAAGCACCATAAAAATCTCTAATTGCACCAACTGTTACTTCACGACTAATAAATTTTTTACATTGAATATAGCTTGTGACATTATCCTTTACAGCAATAACATCAATACCACCATCATTGGATTTACCAACTGCTTCGGATTTGAATCCCAACTGGGTAAATAAATCAGCAATATATTTCTCGAATTCACTTGGTGTAAGCGACCTGAGGTTTTGTAGCAGTTCCTGTTCTGTTCTCCAGTCTTGTCCAATCTTGATCCTTTTATCCCGCTTTAGCTTTTTTATTATTAGTTTGATTAATAGGATAAAAAATGCGATGGCTAGGGCTACCGCAAGGATTATGAGAGTCGGTTGGAACAGGGCTTGGGCTAGGGTGTTTGAGTTTGTCATAGTTAGTTTATGGTAAGTTGGGAATATTATAGGGGAAAGTAAAGGGTGGGGGTAGATGGTAGTTAATTTAAAATATATAATTTATTAATGTTTTAACTTGATTTGAAAAGAATGAAGAACTCAATTGAACTTAAAGCAAATAAATTGGTGGTCTACGATTCTTTGAATAGTTCAAAAGCAATACCTGAGCCAACAATGTCACTTTTATGGATCACAAATGAAGATCCTAAAAATATTAAAAACCCACTTGGATTAAAAATTAACATTGGTTTTGATGGGAATGTTAATAATAGTGAAGAAGATGAGTTATTTTCGGAACCTAGTTTAATTTGGACTAAACTAGAAGTTACACCGAATAATAATTTAGAAAATAAGCCGATGTATTGGCCTGTATATGCTCGTTTTACGCCAGAAATAAGATTCCAATATCTAAACTGGTTAACTGATATCACTAAACCAACAAATTTGAGCTTTGTCTTTTTATATTTTTATGGACTAGAAAGGCATCTATTGGTTGGGGATTATGATATGGCTGTAGAAGAAATACTTCGTTTACTAAAATATCATACCCAAGGATCGTTCAAATATTATGCCACTCGGTCATTAATAGTAGCTAGCATCATAAGGAAAAGACCCGACATTATTGCAAGGGCGCCTTTTATTATGCAGGAAGAAATCGATGAGGCCTTGGCCTTAAGAATAATCAGTGGGACGTCAATTACGTCGGAAGACATTATTTCTATTAGCTCTAAAGTAGGCTTTAAAAACAAAAGATACATT
Source organism: uncultured Candidatus Saccharibacteria bacterium (assembly GCA_964562165.1). Taxonomy (GTDB): domain Bacteria; phylum Patescibacteriota; class Dojkabacteria; order B142; family OLB20; genus JAKQLP01. Next base: position 22,132 of record CAZLRZ010000007.1, on the reverse strand, counting down.
AAACTCTACCCCGAAATTTTTAATAGTAAACTTACTAGCCTTATAGATTCTTTTGAGAAAGAAAATGGCAGATTATTATCCCTATTTAAAATAGAAGATTTCAAAGTGGCACCCAGCAATGCATTTGCGAATATGTCTATTATGTTGAAGATCCGAGGTGTTCCGATTCCGATGATTTTAGAAAATAAAAAATTTAAAACTACAATGTTTAAATTGCTTCAGATGGCTCACGAACAAACGGGTGAAGAAGTAAAAGCAAAAAGGTTAAAAGGTGAATCAACAGCTACACCAAAGCCTATTCTTAATCAGATTCTTGGAGTTTGCCCTAATTGCAACTCAAATCTATATATTAAAATCAAAAGAAAAACGGAATGCCCAAATTGTCATAAATACATTTTCGTTTACAAAGGTGATCTTGTTACTTTTGACAAAAAGATAATAGAAGAGACTAAAAAAGGGATTGAATATACGAACATAACTATTCCCGAATCTATTAGATCAATAGATTCCCTAGTGAATCACTTAAATCAAATAGCCGAAAAATGTATTTCTCAAAAAGATTATGACAATGCTGGTACAATGTTTTTAAATCTTGGCATAATTTCGTTTGAAAACCATAATTATAAAGATTGTATTAAATACTATTTACTTTGTAGTCATTACGATAAATCAAATTTAATGGACGCTAATCCAGTCAAAGACTCTTTGTCTTTATTAGAGTTAAAGGATTTAACTCCCAAAGATTTAGAAGAATTGGCGTTGGATTCAAAATTGAATATTGAGGAGAAGGTAAAAATACTCGCAGAAAAATTAGAAAATCATAAAGAAATTCACGAAGAGATCCACGAAGAGTCTCATAAAGCTGAGCACATAAAAGCAGCTAATCCAAAAAATAAATCAAAAATTATTAAGATAATCCTAATTACTTTATTGGTCTTAATAGCTTCATGTTGCGCTTGCTTTGGGGGAATAGTGGTTATTGGGAATTTGTTGCCTTAAAATAAACATTATTTGTCTATCATGGGGTCAGTGCATAGATTCTATCTTGAAGGCGGTTTATGAGAGGGTTAGGGTGATGAAGAGTGTGGTAAAAAGGGATCTGAATCAAAACTATGCTTTCTAATTTGCGGTGTAAAGAATACCTACAAAAAAACTTTGTGGGGGGAGATATCGTATTTACCATCCACAAAGTAAACACTTATAGCAATTACGTTTACATTCACTTTTAAATGTAAACAGTTTCATAAACCAGTGAGTTGCTAAATATTGGCACTTTTGAACTGTTCGGAATTTCCGAACAGTTGGAAACATGAATTCTGTTAGTTTTTTAATCTAGTCTGTTAGGTACTAACAGAACTTGTCCCTTTTATAAAACTTGTGGGGTATCAAAATCCATTGCTATTAGGCAACTTTCTAAAAGTGAGCTTATGGAACTTGTCCATACTTGCCCCCTAAGTTGCCCTCAACTTGCCACTAACTTGCCGAAAAGTTGCCAAAACTTTGCAGACGGTAGAATATCAGCTACATCTCTAGTGGACGGTGAAAGTGGGTTTGATCGTCTGCTACCAATTACATTGTAAATTGCTGTTTACGAATAGCAATATCTTCGTCAGCACTTTCTTTTTCGTACTTTATTCGAGCTAACAAGTATGTTTTATATTGTTCGACAAAGCTTTTTAATAGTGTGTCGTCATCAACTATTTCGTTAAGGCTTTCAAGCTTTTTTTCCAAATCATTTACAAATCCGTATTCTCCAGTTACAACACCCCCTGACATTGATAAAAATCCCATAATTTCTTTCCAATCATTTTCAGTCGAAAACGTATGTACGTAGAATCTGACAAATTCATCGGTAACTTTCATATGACCTTGAAATGCCGATATCAATCTTAAAACAGTTTTTTTGCTAATATTGTACGCATTTGCACTAGTAATAATATATTTTTGAACTTGATCTATGTCGTAAGATATTTGTAACAAATTCCCAATCTGATAGTCAGATATGGTATCTTTTCCAAACCATGAGAGAATTTCCGGAATAATTATATCTGCATATTTGTTTAGTTTCGTTTTAAATTCTTCAAAGTCATAATGTATAGGTACGGCTGAGTAATATCTATTATTCTTCCTTATATCTCGCAATTCCTGAGCTTGAATACGCTTCTTGAAAAGTGAAATCACAATTTTAGGGTCTTTGTCGATTATTTTAGTAAGTAATTCTTCAACATAATAATCTACGCCTTGCGAGAATACTAAATTGTCTATAAGTATGCCAATTTCATTAACATCTAGAGATTCAAAGAGTTTTGAATCAGTGTATGTTACATGATTTAACCAATATGATTCTTTTATATTATTCAAATTTTCCAAGACACTTATAAACAAACTTTTAAAATCTTCTTTCTTGGTAGTGCTGTCAAAGTGACGTAAAAGAATATCTATTACATCTGTAAGTATTACTGGTTCCGTTTTATTGTTTTTGACAACTTTTTCAATTAAAAAATAAAATTCGTCGACATTATCAATTAATCTTAATGTGTGAAGAAGTTCTCTAGTATGTTTGTTACTTTCTAAATACCCATTTATTACTTCTAGTACTTGTTCTTTTGAATCGGACTTCAGCAATCCTTGCAGGACAAAAGAAATATGAAATCCTAAAATATCTTGAAACTTATTTATTATTTTGAAAGCCAATTCGGGATTTTTGATTGAAAGCTTTTCAAGAAAAACATCAAAATATCTTGTTGAAACATGTGCCTCAAAATTTTTTAAATTTTCGAGTACTGTCTGAACTAATGATAGAGAACTAATCTCGTCAGAGCTGTAACGGTTTACAGACTCTTCAATTTTAATAAATCTTTGCTTATCGGCTTCAGTCCAACTTAATCTCTCGAATTCATCATCTACAAGAGAATTACCAACTAATAACTTAAATATGTCATATCCGTCTCGTTGAATAATACATGTCTTTATTGCTTCTAGATTTTTTAACTTTCCTTTAAAACGCTTGTTAAACCAAGAAATTTGTCCTTCAATTTCAGAAACAGACATCAAGTCAGTTTTAGGAAGAATTTCAATATAAAATGGAATTACTTCATTATCAATATTATCAACAATTAACGCTTCAAGTTCATCTGAATAATTTTGGAAAGGTAACTGTATAGAGCCTTTAAGAATATTTAGTATTTTGAACTTTTCTTCAATTTTACTAGAACTTGAATAAAGCTCTTTCAACAATTTATATACCTCAGAGCGTACTTCTATAAGTTGCGGTGTTACAACAATCCCACCTTGATAAAGACTCATTGTGCTTTCATCTTGCATTTCGGTTCCATGAAATTCCGTACCTAAGATACTTGAAAGGATAAGTGTTGATATTTCAAAGTTCTTGCTAACAAAGTTCTTTTTACCTAAAACTTTAAGCAATTTTTGTTGAATTGAATACCAATCTTTTTGTTCGTAATACTTGAATATATGATAATTATATTCTGCGAGTTTTATTATTATATTCTTCGCCTTATCTGAAACTTCTATTGATTTGGATTTCGATGATTTCAGAAGCAAATCAAATGACTCTAATGGTTTTCTATATTTTAAATGTTCATCTATTACTTTTAAGGTATTGATTTCAATGTTCGAGTTAATTCTTTTTTTCAAAATGCTTTTAAGAATATCAAGAGCTTGTTTTGGTAAGCGAAAAGCGTATTGATTTAATGAATCTATTAAGTTAATTATCGCTTGTTCATCGTCTGCCAATGTAGATGATAGTATCGCTGTATGTTCCAATAAAAATTCATCTACGAACGGAATATTTAAATGTGCGAGACCATTTAGTATATTTTTAGATTTGTCGGGGAATGATTCAAATAATCGATTGATATCCTTGATTAAATGTATACCTTCAAGTGCAAGTCGTACACCAACCTTCATTTTTGCTTCAACTAGGGGCTGATAGATAATTTTACCTTTAAATTGTTTAGCTAATTTTGAATCAATAATGTCACCTAAAATTGTTTGAAAGTGGGTCTCATCTAATTCTAAACTTAAACAATAGTCTTTTAATAGTGTTTGCTCGATGTTCTGGGTTAGAAAGATCAGTGTTAACATTAAGATATATTGTTCCTTGTATTTGATTGCATTTTCTCTCAAAATTTTGGGTAAGTCCTGAAATGTATCTTTTTTAGCTAATTCATTTAGGTGTTGCCAAAAGAAAGTTGGATTTTCTAGTTTGAAAATATTTCTTAGTATTACCTTATCTGTATTCAGAGAGTGTTTCTGAATCTCGTTTTCAAGAATATGAGCATTTATAGAATCGAAGTAATACCAATATATGCTTGGTTCTGCTGTGTCTAGTTCTAATCCTGCAACAATGAACAAAATTGTAGGTAAATTGATTTCTTTACAGAATTCTACAACGGATTTGTCGCATTTATATGAGTCGTTAATAATTTCATCTTTCTGACCTTTAAGTTGAAAAAAAACTACTTTATTTAAATACCTGCCTATAACATTATCTTTGGGTTCAGAAAACTTTTCACGAAGTCTTATAAAACCATCTGTATCAGGTGTGTTATCTTTAATTCCATGAAATTGGATATCAAAAATATCTCCATGTAAGTTTTGAAAATAGTTTGATAGTACAGAAATTGCTTTTTCATCAAGTCGATTTTGTATACTATATTTAGTGCTCATTTCTGACTGTGTTTAAAACAATTACAAAGTGTAGACCTAGACTTACACTTCGTAGTTTACTCATTTAGTCGATAATTTGTAATCATCAATTCAAAAATACTTCCTCTTCCCTCAACCTTTGAGTTAATTGCTCTCTTTGCACTTACCCGCGTAATATTGAATTTGCAGTATAAGTCATCAAAAAAATTATCAGACTTATTGTTATTTTTGGGATCTGAATTGCTAAGAATTAAACTACAACCTTTCTTGCTCAATCGGGCATAGTAGTCTGCTAGACGTTTCTGATCTTCATCTCCAAAATCTTCTTTCGCATACGAAGTAAAGCTTGAAGTTGCCTTAATAGGTCTATATGGTGGATCAAGATAAATCAATGAGTTCTTGATGGCATATTTTTCGGAGAGTTCAAAATCTCCATGTTCAATAATTACATTTTGCAAAGCTAGATTAACTTCTCGTAGATTATCTTCATCACAAATTGTTGGGTTTAAGTATTTACCAAACGGAACATTAAATTCACCTTTTTTGTTTTGTCTATAAAGTCCATTGAAACAAGTTCTATTAAGAAAAATGACCTGTGCAGAGCGTTCTACACTAAAGATGCTGGTTACTTCGGATAAGTTATATGCTAAATTCTTATTAAATTCTTTCCTTATCTCATAAAAAAGAAATTGTTTATTCTCAAGATCAGCTTGTAAATCGTATTTAGATTGCAATTTTTTTAATTCACCCAACAAACCATCTAATTCGTTCTGAATTGTGCGATAGGTAAGTACAAGATCTTTGTTAATATCAGAGATATAAGCTTTTTTTATCTCATAATTGTTTTTTAGATAGAAAAAGAAAGAACCACCACCAATGAATGGCTCTATATAGTTCTCAATTTTTTTTGAATCAGTAATACTTCTGGGTAACCTAGAAATGAGATCAGGTATTAATTGCCTTTTGCCACCAGCCCATTTTAAAAAAGGTTTTGAGTTATTCATTGTTTGTAAGAATGTAATCAAGTATATCTTTTTCTAACATCGCTAATGTAAAAATGTACTCATTGTGATCGAATGTTTCTCTCAATGGTCTTGTTGTACTTAGCCAACCTTTTCCATCTGTAATCCAAATAAACTTATACTTCCCATCTAGTACATCATATAAATTGCGGTATTCACCTGCTGTAGATTTAAGTTTTGAACCACCGCCACCGTAGAAGTTAGTTTCAAAGATAAACAATTCCTTTCCATTATCTATTACATAATCGTATCTTCGTGAGCTTTTATCTACTGGAACTGAATATCCAAATTCAGCTTGGATTTTATCTGCGTTAGCCTCTTTCAAGTATCTAAATCCAAGTCTATTACATACATCTTTTACGAATATTTCGATAATGTCTTCCATTATATGCCCACCACGATTCTTTCTTCCATTACTATCTAAACCTGCTTCAACACCGATCATGTAATCAACAAGGCTTTTGATCTTTTTATTTTCAATCAGTGAACGAAAACCTGTTTCTGTTACAAATTCTAAATAACTTTCAATATCCTCATTCGTTAAATCTTTTTTCGCGAAATCAAATTCTTTGTAGACTAATTTCTTACTTGAATAATCTACTAATACCTGCATTTTAGAAGTAATATCACCACCACGCACTACTAGAGAAGGTAAAGCACTTACTACTTGTGGATTTTCTTTTAATATGAAGCGAAATTCTTTTTCAAAATCTTCTTTTCCGATAAGATAGTTTAAAACATTTAATGATAATTCAATTTTTCGATTATTTTCAAAAACTTTTTCCCAATTTACAAAGTATGACCAATGGGTATTGCTAGGCTTTAGGTTATCAAGAATATATTGAAAAATTGAATCCGAGTTTTGTAACCCTAACACATTTGAATAAAAATTTAGTGTTTTCATTTTTGTTTATTAATCAAATTAGTTTTCAACTGGTTATATCTTTTTATAGATAAGTCTAAGTATTCTTTAGTAATATCTATTCCAATATACCTTCTATTTAACAAAAAAGCCATTACACCAGTGGTGGAACTTCCACAAAATGGATCTACTATTAAATCATCTTTATTAGTAGATGCAAGGATTATGCGCTTTAATAATTCTTCAGGTTTTTGTGTCGGATGTTTTCCAAATCGCTTTTCAATCATTTTGGGAGTATCAATAGACCAAACAGATCTCATTTGCTTGTTTTCTTTCTTAATAAAATCATCTCCCCATTTACCATCTTTCATAAGCTCATAATTGAAGGTATGTTTACCCGCTTTTGACTTTCTTGCCCAAAGCAGAGTTTCATGGCTAGCCGTAAAAAAACGACAACTCAAATTCGGAGATGCGTTTGGTTTGAACCATGCAATATCATTTAGTATATGAAATCCTAACCTCTGAATAGCATAACCGCATTGATAAATTGAATGATATGTTCCGCTTACCCAAATAGTTCCTGAGGGTTTAAGTACTCTTTTAGAAGCTTCAAGCCACTTATAATGAAATTCAAAATTTGCTTCTACAGAATCACCCATATCCCAATTCCCTTTCTTTACACTAACCATTCTTCCGTTCTGACAAGTAAAAGAGCCATTAGAAAGAAAATAAGGAGGATCCGCAAATATCATATCAACGGAATTTTCAGGCAGACTTGCCAAAACAGATAAGCAATCATTCTTGTATAAAGTAAATTTTTGTTCATCGAAGTACTTATCCATGTTTCTATTTTACTAGAAAATTATGAAAAAAGAATTAAAAATGGAAATTATTTCCTTTTGATCAATGGTATCCACTTGGACTACTACTGTACACACTCGGAAATTCAGAAGTGTCCACTTCGAATATGTTAGCAAACCATTATCCCTCCGCACAAATTGTCGTCATTCGTAGGTGATTGGGTGGACTCCTTCGGACTCCACCCAATCACTCCCTCGACTACGATTACCCTGTGTGTGTAATCTTGTGAGCTACTCACGACTTAAATTTGTGCTTGGTAGGTTAGAAAAATATATCGTGGACGAGATGTTGTTTACGATGTATTTTGTATTTTGGGCGTCACTGATTTGTATTGATATTAGGTGCTTTTCTTAACTTTTGTAATTTTGGTTTTATTGTAAATATTTTGTTGAAACTGGACTTTGTAGGAGAATAGTTAAAGAAGGCTAATTTTTATACAGTGAACTGTATATAGGGAACTATATAAATTGAAGTTTTTTAAAACTTAAAATCTTGCGGTGGTTACGAGTGAATAAGTGTGTAAGAAAGACCGTAAAACCGATACATTTTTTTGACACGGAGTGCCAAATCGTAAGAAAATAGAAGAGTTTAAGCAGTAGCTTGTATGCAAATGCTTAAAAAACATAGTGCGGACACTATAGTGTGCACCATATATTTTATATTTTTTGAAAAATCTGAAAACGCTCATGGATACGACTAAACGCGACAGTCAAGAAAGCCCGAAAAACCTACATATTTTTGACTTCGAATTTTTCTCGTAAGATAATGAAGGTAGAAAACACAATCTAAAAAAAGAGAATCACCTGCAAACCGCCGGACGGGAATCCATGGTCAGTAGGAGGTGATTCTTTTGTATATTATACGCTTACTTGTATAAATTCTACAACTGGCTACCTACTGGGCTAGTTGTAGAGGTCAATAATGCCCATGCAATCAGTAGGTGAAATACTACAATCTAAAGAATTTCGTTAAAACTTCGAGAGTTTTTCTCGTGCTGATTACAATACCATTTCAACACAACGCTTTCTAAAATTCCCGCTTTTAATAGTAAACCTTATCTTTTTTGATACAGCAATCACTAAACGATAAATCAAAATACTTATCTTTATAATGCGATTTTCGTTTGGGTGTAAACAAGCTGTAGCACACTTAAAACTAACTGATTTCCAGAAGATAGGATTTTACTCATCTGATATATCCAAAGAGCTAGAACGCCTTGTAAAGAAAAATTACATCGGTTGGGATAAAGAAGCAGAAACAATGTGGATAAACCGCATACAGCTAAGTGAATCACTAGCAAAAGATGAAAGTTACGCTAGTGACATACTTCGAAGAAACCTAGTAAATCACTTCAAGAAAAAGAAGTATTCCACTAGCAAGAACTTGAATAAAACACCTAACACAACAACGAAATCAAATGCCGATAGATATGGAAAGACAAATATAGATAGTAGTTATAAATATCTTAATTCAGTTGTGGACAACGATGACTAAAACGACCACACCACAAACTGAAATAAATCTCGATGTACTCGCAGATATTATCGCTTCTCAGATTAAGCGAAAGATCTTACTTAAATTAGCCAAAAAGAAAAATGCAAAACAATCAGAATCACAGGAACAACCGATTAAAACGGAAATACAATTTCAAAATATCAGCAGTTCATAGTTACTTTTCAGAAAAACTTGGATATAATATAAATGCTGTAACAATTAAGAAGAATGAATATAAATGGGTATCCAGATACAAAAGTTCATTCTTTTGTTACAGCACTGGATGCCCATTTTTGTTAAATAAATACTTATGAAATACGCAATATACGCTCGAAAATCTAGTGAAGATGATGACCGACAAGCATTATCTATCCCTGCACAAATCGTAGAAATGCGAGAGTTAATCAAGAAAAACGGTTACGGAGAAATTAACGAAAAAGACATCTTCTTTGAGGAAAAATCAGCAAGGAAGCCAGGTAGACGAGATGAATTCAATAGGCTAGTGGAATCTATTAATGCAGGAATTTACGACACAATCTTTTGTTGGCACATAAACCGTTTGAGCCGAAATCCACTAGAAGGCGGTATTATTCAGCAGTTAATCGTAGAGAAGAAACTTCGCAAAATTATAACTCCCTCCGATATCGTTGATAGTGAAAATTGTAATGAAATAATCATGAGCTTTCTATTTGGTTATAGTTCTCAAACTTCAAGAGAAATTAGCCAAAACACGAAACGAGGAATCAGAGAAAAGATCAGAAGAGGTGAGTGGCCAACTTATGCACCACAATTTTATGAAAATGTTGGAAGAAAAGGAAAGAATTACATTATCCCACACCCCGAACAAGCACCATTTTATGAGAAATGGGTAGATGAAATTATAACGAATAGACTTAACCAAAGAGAAGCCCGAAAACTATTTATCAAATGGGGCGTTAAAACAAAAAAGGGTAAGACCTTTTCAATATCAGGAATTGCTAAATTACTTGTAAATCCGATTTATTGCGGAATTTTACGATATGCAGATTATGAAGATAAAGATGGAAGTTGGGAACCACTTATAACCAAAGATAAATGGTATAAATTACAAGAAGTTATTAAAGAGAAATCAAAGCCTAGATTGAGAAAACGCAGACATCAATACAATTTGCTAATAAAATGTAATGAATGTGGCAGATCTTACACAGGCTATACGACCACCAAGAAAAGCGGACTTGAGTTCACCTATTACGCTTGTTCAGAAAAGCATGGTGAATGTAAGAACTTACAAATCAGTGAAAAGGAACTAGAAGAACAAATTGCCCAGTATGTAGATGAAGTAAAACTTGATGAAGAGAAATGGGCAAAATTAAAATCACTTGTATTACAAAAGCTTGAAAAAGAGTTCAACTTTGAATCCACAGTCAGAAAAGGTGTTGATGTTCAAATAGACCAAGTAAATGAAAAACTGGACTCACTATTTGATATGAAGATTAACAAAGAAATTGAAGTTGATGATTATCAAATCAAGTACAAAAAGCTAAAAGACGAACTGAACACATTGAAATCTAAACGCACTGATGTTGAAGTTACAAAAGATGAGCTAAAAGATGAAGTAGACAAGTTCTTTGATGATATCCAGACTTTCAAGGAAGTATTCCTAGATGGAGATTATCATGAAAAGCGAAACCTACTTTTTGAGATAACATCTCATCTGGGGATTGAAAATAAAAAGATCGACCTGAACCTCAAAGAGCCTTATAAATCGGTTGCTTTTGTGAAAAATTCGAATAATTCTAATAACTGGGGTGGGCGGAGGGATTCGAACCCTCGACCTCCTGTGCCACAGACAGGCGCTCTAACCAACTGAGCTAAGCCCACCATAAATTTAGCACCTTCATTATATTATAACTTCGTTAATAAGCCAATGCAGTTGAATCAATAACCCCTACAAATATTTGTGAATATTAATAATAAAACTAGCATGCGGTTACTCGCCCCAATCTAAAACCAACTTTCCCCTCCCAAAACTTCCACCTTTTTGTGCTAATATATATTATTACTTCTTATCATATTTTTATGAAAGGATTTATCACTAATATTGAGCAGGACACGCTCAGTAACACAAATTTCCGTAAGGTCCTATACACGGGCAAGCATGGGCAAGTCGTTGTGATGTGCTTACAACCGGGTGAGGATATTGGAATGGAAGTTCATACAGGTTTAGATCAGTTCTTTAGAGTTGATAAAGGTCAAGGTAAAGTCATTATGGATGGCGAAGAATTTACATTTAGTGATGGATTCGCATTCGTAGTACCAGATGGCACAAACCATAACATCATCAACACTTCGACAACAGATACTTTGAACCTTTACACAATCTACATGCCAGCAAATCATCCTGATGGCACAATCCACGCAACCAAAGCGGAAGCAATGGCTGCCGAAGAAGCTCATCATGCAGAAGAAGCAAATTCTGATGCTGATGCAGTCGAACTCGAAGACGCCGAAGAAGATGAAGATGAGGATTCTGACGAAGAATAATTTCGTGTGTCCTTAGTCGTTAGCTTTTCAAAAAAATAAAACTCTAGAAAACTTACACAAAGTGTAAGTTTTCTAGTTGCGGGCTTGCCTCATAATTAATACAATAGTATTAAGTAAAAACAAAATTTTCATATATGATTTTCGCATACATCTTTGTATTCATAATATCAACACTGCTCTTTGTAACAGGCTATATTATTGTTTTAGAAATAAAGAAAAAGTTTAAGGCTGACAAAAAATCCGAAAACTCGGATCACACAAGCAACACAAGTAACACGAGAGATACAAACTTCCTCCTCCCCAAAACCTTTGAAGAAAATGATGAAGCCCGCACTTTAAACTTATCGGTAGATATTGAATCTTTTTACAAGAATAAAATAATTCCTGACACTTTAGGGGAATTTAAACCTTCTGTGATTCCTTTTTCTGAAAGTGATCAGGAGGTTTTTAAGGATATTCAGGCACAAATCAAAAACCGCAATGCAAATGTGTTTATGAAGGTTAGGCTTTTGGATTTGGTAAAGCCTCTTGGCAAACGATCCCAAATTTCAGGAATTAAAAGCTCGCTTGAGGGCATTGTGGTTGATTTCGTAATCTGCGACAGGGAAAGCGGGAAGGTTTTGTTTACAGTCCAAAATATTGGTGGGGAATATTCAGAAGAAGAAAAACGCATTCAAAAAATGATCACCAAAGTCCTTGATAATGCCGGCATTACAAATATTGCTTTTGATGAATTCGCCAGAGAAAACGAATACTTTCTGGAAAGAGAAATTGCAAAGCTAGACTTCAATTAGGGTTTCTGCTTAGTTTATTTAAAGTTTAAACTTCGGACTTTTCTAAGTCCTTTGCTTTTTTTAGAGCCCTGAATTTTTGGGTGGGGTTGGTGTTGTTGTAAATTTCGGTCTTTTGGCCCGTGTAGGTTGGCATTTCGATTGTGAATTTGGTGCCTACATTTTCTTTACTGGTGACTTTTATTGTCCCTTTCATTAGGCGAACTAGGTTGAAGGTGACGTAGAGGCCGAGTCCGGTGCCTCCGGGGCGGACGATTTGCATTTCGGTTCCGCTAGGATTGTCGCTCGTAAGGTAGTTATTCACGCGGTAGAATTTTTGGCCAAGCTTTTCGATATCCTCATCGGGAATTCCGATGCCTGAATCTTCGACCATTATTTTGGAAGTCTTTTCACCATTATCAATTGAAATTTTTACCCAGCCTTCTTCAGTGTATTTGATTGCGTTGTCGATTAGGTTGTCGATTACCTGCTGGATTCGAGTGCGATCAGCAAATATGGAGGACTTTTCGGGCAAATCCAATTGGATTTCAAGATGCTTTTCTTTAGCTTTTTTGTTAAATCCTTCGAGTGCGTCTTTTGCTACGTCAATTAAATCGACTTCTTCAAAAATCAGGCCTAGCTTGTTATTGTCGATTTTTGTATCCGCTAGGATGGTTTCTAGAAGTCTGGATTCACGTTTGAGGTTTTCAATTATCATGCCGGAATATTTTTCCGCCTTTTCTTTGGTTAGTTTATCTTGGTTTACAAGATCAGATAGAAATATCGAGGCGTTCTTAGCTATCCCAAGTGGGGTGCGAAGTTCGTGACCTAGAATATCAAGCATATCTCTTTCTTTTTGAAGAGATTTTGTAATTTCGTCTTTTTGTTTAGTGATCTCTTTAGTGGCGTCAGCAATTTTTTCGGAAAGTTCGATATTAAAGTTCTCAACTCGGGTGTACAAAAGGGCGCGTCCAATGGATAAAGAAATGTTGTTAATTAGAGATTTTATTAGATCGATTTCTTCAAGCGTATAAGCATCTTTGTTGATTTTTTTTCCAATAAAAAGCATCCCTTTGTAATCAACTCTCGGCGAAATATGGAAAACCATTTCTATCCCTTCACTTTTTAGGATTTTAACAAGCGAGTGGTAGCGGGTGGATTCGACTGTATTAATATTTTGCTTTTGGTTAAATACAATATATTCTAGCTCAGAAACAATAATCGGCTCGTCGTGATCAAAAAATTCTTTGGAATTTTCATAAATCTCCATAATAGTCTCTAGCGTTAGTGCCGTAATATTTACATATTGATCAAGAATTATGTTTTTATAGTCTTTATCAATAATTACAAAGCCGGTTTTATCAATATTGAAGGTGCTTGATAATGTATTTGTGATAATTAAAGAGAGCTTGGTTAATTCAAGCTGGGTAGAGGTTTCCCTTGTGAACTTGTCCCTAACTTCAAGTGTATCCACCTGGTTTGCAATGACTTTTTTAATGAACACATTTTGTACCCATTTGTTAAACGTAAGCATGGCAATTGATGACCCAATAATGAGCCCGAAAATCAAAAGCACGTTTGGCAAATCAACTTTTTCTAGAAAAATTATGTAGCTGATTCTATAGAATCCGAAGTATAAAAAGGAAATAAATATACTGAGCATTAGAATCCGAATAATCCCAGCCATAATATTCGAAATGCTTACAAACCTAATTCGAGTAATGCTATACGCCACAATGATATTCATAATGATCGTGAAAAGCGGTCCCACCCAAATATGTTCGTAAATTCCAAACATCGGTAGAATGGCGTTTGTCGGGATAATTGCAAAAGCCGGGAACACCACTCCTAGCGTAAAAAATCTAAATTGGTTTTTCTCAATAGCTCCAAGATTATTCACATCTCGAACCATCATGAGGCCACCATAAAAATATATGTAGATCATCCAGAATAGCCACAGAACATAGACAGGGCCTAAGATCGCTTTGTTGCCAAAACTATTCAGTTCGACCTGGACTATAAACAAGTTGTTGAACAAAATTGAGTAGAAGAAAAACAGGGATAATCCTATGATAATAATCCTAGAAAAGATATTCGTTTTGTGAGGTTTTGGAAAGTTTAAGGTGAACCAAAAATACAATAAACCGATAATAACTGAGACTATATATATGCCTTTGTTCCAAATCAGGGCTGATTCTAAAGTTGTTGCTTCTCTAAAAAATGCGATAGTGGCCGACCAAAAAAGTCCTGAAATAATTGAGGTTAAGGCAAAAATCCGATAAACCTTGGATTTTGGATCTTGTTTAAGAATGTAAATCGAAACAAATACCGCAGTAAAACTAGTTATTAATGTTATGTAGTTTTCCAGTTGCATAGTTAATTATACTTTAACTTTTAAAGTCCTTAACATTTTTCTGCCTTCATTTAATGGTGGAACAAATTCAAAATCATATTTGCCATCAGGCAAAAGTTTATCAAGGCATTCTTTGGTGAATCTAACAGGCGATTGGATCTCCCCGCCTAATTCCCTTGCTGCTTTGGTTATCGAAATTAAAGTCTGAATATATTCTTTGAACTTAGTTATGCTAAAGAATTCCTTTTTAAATAGATAGGCATGTAACATCCCGTAAACGCTTGCTGCTTCTTGACTTAGGTATTCCCTAATTAGCATCATATTGTCTTTTGTATAGGCAACATTGGATAATAGCCTTTCTCCGCCCTTGCCGGTTTGTTCAAATTCCGCCCGTCTTTCTGCGCGGATCTTTTTGTGCACTTCTTGTGCTTTGCCACCATAAGCAATGATATTTTTCACCATTGTAAAATAGTTGAGTTTGATTTTTACATCTGGTTCCAAACTGCAAACAATTATGGATCCGCCCTTGGGTGTTAGTTTTACAATGTCTTCGATTGTTTCTAAATGAATCGGGTTAGAAAAATATGAAATCCCATTATCCGAATACACATAGTCAAAGGTGAGTTTGTTCACGATATCATTTTTGAGAGCAGGATTAACGCCCATATATTGAAGCACTACACCATCAAATTTTAATATTTCGGGAGTTATTTCAGAAGATACAATAATATGTGGGATCTTAAACAAATTAAGCATTATCGCAGCCGTTAGGATCGATTCTAAAGCATTGTCAGTCCCTAAAATTGTGAATGGATTTTCAGTAACTTTTTTAACTTCAAAATATGTTAATAGGGTGGAAAGGCCGGCTCCGGTGCATAGTTCTCGAATTAAAACTCTTTTTTTTGATTTCTCTTTTTCGTTATTCAAGATCATACTTGCAATGGCTTTTGCATTATCGTGTGGAGTTGAAATTGAATCAGGGATTAAAGCTTTACCTAAGATTGCGCTGATATGTTTAAGCTCCCATTGTTCAAGACTATCCGTGTTATCAATGCGGTCTTTTAGTTCCTGAAAATATTTTGGAAGTATCTCTAAAATATAGTGATATGATTTTGGAGCCAGATAAAAAGGTTTGTCGTTGGCCGGGTTTAAAAATGAATCAAATATGGGTTTAAACTTTTCTTGTTCAGCTTCAATATTCGAAAGATCTTCGGGGGATAGTTTTAATGAAAAAGTTTTGGTTCCATTCATTAAATCTTCAATGAACAATTCTGGTTTCATATTTACAATTTTTAAATTTATATCAGTTTAAAAATTATAACGGAAAGCCAAACAAATTGCACCAAACAGGAATCGAACCTGTAACCTACTGCTTAGAAGGCAGTTGCTCTATCCTATTGAGCTATTGGTGCATTTAAAAAGACATTATTCAATTGCCAGATATATTTTATCAGAAAAACGCCGATTTGTAATTAACCTTCGATTAAAAACCCCTTACTATGAACTGTTTTTATTAAATTGGAATCTTCGTTAAATCCTCGGTTTAGCTTCTTTCTTATATTACTAATATGTACATCGAGCACACTTTCCATTGTATTGCTGTCCCATGGGTAGATTGAGTTATATAGCATCTGTTTACTTACAAGCTTTCCTTTGTTTTCTGCAAGGTAAATTACAATGTCCGCCTCTTTTTTTCTAAGAGGAATCAATACGCCTTCGCGTTTTACCACCTGAAGGTTTTTATCAACTTCAATATCTTTAATTAGAATATGTTCTGGCTTGTTTGTTGGTGGGCGTTTAAGGATTTTTTCTACTGCAAAATTAAGTTCTTTTAAAGAAAAAGGCTTGGCAATAACTAAGTCGATTCCCATTTGCCAGCAGGTGATTCGGGTGGATTCGCTAGAGTCGGAGGTCAAAGCGATTATTGGAGTTTCAATGCCATGAGTTCGAAGATCTCTTGAAATTACAAAACCCGATTTGTTTGGGAGCATCGTTTCAAGAACTATTAAATCGTAAGGATTATTGAGTGCTTCAACATAGCCAATCGAGCCGTTAGCAAGGACTTTTACGAGGTGGGTTTGCTCTAAAAGAGAATCTCTGATAGTATTTGCAAGATTAAGATCGTCTTCAATGAGGAGGATTTTATTCATTTTAAAAGTATAAAAAGTAAAAAAATATGAAAAATTTGAAAACTTTACCTGGCATTGTCATTACAATTTCAATATTAGCGGGGCTATTGTATTTAGCTATGTACTTCTCTACAAATTCTTCGAAAGTTGAAGAGCTTACAATGTCAGGATCTCCAACACCAAGCGCAATTGAGGGATTAAATGATGGTTCTGTTAAGGCCGACGAAGTTGACGATCAGGATCCCAAAACAATTGAAGTCACTGATGTTTCAGTCAAAAACATTGCTTTTTTTATTGATAAAAACTTTAACGGAATTAAAGATGATGGTGAAATGAATTGCCCCTACTGCAAAAATGTCGAGGTGATAATTGCGTTAGAAAATTCTGTTGCTAACCCTACCACTGTAAAGACTGATTCCAATGGGAAGTTAGTCGAAGATAATGTTGCCGGAAACAACTTGCTTTGGGGTGTAATCAAGGATAAAAATGCTTACATTGGCCAAACTAGGTTAGCCTTTGGGGATGGAGCATCTGACATCCAAGTCCCAATATGGGAGTACTCAGGAGTAGTTGCGGGGGTAAACGCAAACATTGAAAATACTACTTTGATTGGAAATGAAGTCCAATATGAAATAAGTAAATTAGTGCCAATTATGAAAACTGCATATGATTCTCAAAAACCAATAACAATAAAAATGACACCAAATATAGAAAATCCAAACATTTACTACACTTTTAATGGGACGATAAAAACCTCTGCTGAGGGCACATATTACGTCGTTGAAGTAACAGATAAAAGAGCCTTCAATGCAATTTATCTAAAAAGCAATTTTGAGTTTTTGGTTTATTAAAAGTAAGAGAAGGTTCTGAATTGCGAAAAACGTAAGTATATTTTATACTGGATTTAGTTACTAGAATTTGATGGATCCGGAAATGATGGCTTTCTTAGTTAGTTGTTGTACTACTGGTATAGTAACGATATTGATATCAATGCTTATTAACAATAGAAATAAAAGTCAAAAGTCACAGCCTGATCGCCCCTCAGGACCTGTTTCCATAAGTGTCTAGTAAATACTTTGTTATTTATTATTTTATTTTTTATATTTTATTTATATGAAGTTGTCTCTAAAAATTTCCAAATCAAGATTTGCGAAATTAGGCGGATTATTATCCGAAGCTGGATCCGAGCTTGTCGGTTCATTTATGTTGATGTTCATGATCTTTATTTCACCAATAATGATCAATAGCGTAGAACCTTTCATCATTGCAACAAGTGTTGTTGCATTAATGTTGGTCTTCGGAGTCTTTTCAAAACCACACCTAAACCCATTATTCACATTTGCTGAATATTTTATGAGTTTAATAAATCAAATCAAAACCAAAACTTTTGATAAAGACAAATTGTGGGAATTCTTAATATATTTACTAGCGCAATTTATTGGAGCCTTAATAGCTTTCGGTATTGCAAATAGTATGATGGGCTACATTGTTGATGCTCAAATCGTGTTAAATCCAGATAGCTTTACAGGAATCACAAATGCAAAAGAACAATTAATCGAACAAATTAAATTTACTACTACTTATACAGAGGGTATTGCCTCAACAGTTTTCTCAATTGAAATGATCTTTGCGTTTATGATGTCATTTGTTTATTTAGTCACATCAGTCATTGCTAAAAACAAAGCCATAACCGCAACTGTAGTTGGTTTAATGGCATTTGGCTTAACAGTTTTCGCTTCCAGTTATACCGGTGCAGCATTTAATCCTTTCAGAACTTTAGTTCCTGCATTATTCGAAGGTGGCGACGCCCTTAGTCAAACCCCTCTATACATTGGAGCATCAGTTTTAGGAGCATTAATTGCCGCATTAGTTTGCTGGGGAATTAATAGCCTAAAAGTCACAAAAGTAAGTAAGTAAAATAAGGAAATGAAGCCCGACCTCTTTTATTAAAGAGGTCGGGCTAATTAAAATATGAGATGGAAAATCAAACCCGAATTAGATGATAGTGCGCGAAAAAAATTATCTGATTTTAGTAAAGTAGAAGCGCAAATCCT
>CAZLRZ010000007.1:0-3293 GCA_964562165.1 uncultured Candidatus Saccharibacteria bacterium | reverse complement strand
ATTCCGGAAAACAAAGAAACAGGTGATTTTGAAATACCGGAATCTGCTTTAGCAGTAGTTCACCCATCGTTAGATAAAAAGTATAAATATAATAATATCTGTGCCACGGCTGTAGTTTGGAAGCTGGTTCAGCTTATTCACAACGAGGCCTTAAAAGCAGATATAACTAAAAAAGAAATCAATTTTAAAAAATACTTGGATATTGTTGCCTTGGCCACAGTTTGTGACATTATGCCTTTAAAAGATGAAAATAGAATAATCGTAAACGAAGGCTTGAAGCTTATTCGTAAGCACGAAGAAAACGGGGGGATAAAGGCTTTATCAAATATAGCTCAAATTAATACTGAGCTTTTTGATGCTTATCATTTTGGCTTTGTAATTGGTCCAAGGTTAAACGCTGCAGGCCGAATTGAACACGCCCTTGATGGTGTTAGGTTGTTAACATCAAAGGATGATTTAAAAATTCGAGGGATCGCCAGCAAATTGAATGATCTCAATTTTAAAAGGCAAATGATTACAAAGAAGATGCTTGAAGAAGCCCTAGTTGATGCCCAAAAGCAGGTGGATGAAGGCAAAAAATTGATTTTTGTTTCATCAAACAATTGGAATGAAGGTGTTGTTGGTCTAGTTGCTAGTAAAATAAATGAAAAATATCATTTGCCTGTTTTAGTGGCAAATTTTTCGGATGGTTTTGTTAAAGGCTCTGCGCGTAGCATTACCGGCTTCGACATTACGGCGGCAATTGCCTTAAATGCAGAGATTTTGGAAAAGTTTGGCGGTCACAATCAGGCCGCAGGCTTTAAGTTAAAGGAATTGAATTTTGAAAAGTTTAAGAATAATATCCAAGATTATGCATTCTTGATGATAACTCCTGAAATGGTTGCCAAGGAATTAAATATAGATTTAGAAATAAGTACCGATGAAATTTCTATGGAAATTATAAAATCCATAGCAAAATTTAAACCCTTTGGATATGGGAATCCTGAACCAATTGTTGTAGTTAATGGCGCAAAAATTTATGGCACACCCACGGCAATCGGCCAGGACAAAAGGCATTTAAAGTTCTCAATAGTTTCATCCAAAAATGAATTTATTGATGTAATAGGTTTTAATATGATCGATAAAATTGATACAATTAAAACTGATTCTCTTTATGATCTTGCAGGAGTGTTAGATTTAAATGTTTGGAATGGCCGAACATCAATACAATTAAAACTTAAAGACCTTAAACAAAGCAGTGAAAAAAATTAAATCTTTTTTAAACTATTTATCTGTCCATATTTACGAAGCCTTTTTAAGTGTAATCGGCTTATTAAATATCCTTCCGATTTTAGCTCCAATATTCGCAAAAATCGGCCTGATTTTGCCTGCCAAGGTTATCTATTGGGTATATTCATTTTTTTGCCATCAACTTCATTGGAGGAGCCTTCATATTTGCGATTATCAAAACGGATGGTGCAGTAGATGCACTTTTATGTGGTTTAACATCCTTCTATCAGGATTAGCTGTGAAGTTTTTGAAACTTAAAAACTTAAAATGGTATTGGGTTTTAGTCTTAATCTTGCCAATGGCATTAGATGGCGGAATCCAAACAGTAATGACCCTAATAGGTTTTGGTCCATTCAGATCGATCGACTATATGAGCACAAATTTTATGAGAATGCTTACAGGCTCGATCTTCGGCTTAGGCTTTGGGCTTTGGATCTTTAGCAATTTAAAAGAAACAGTGAATTTAGAGAACAAGGTTAAAATGAAAGAGGGCAGACCCTTTAATGTTTTTTATTTCATTCTAATTTCTATCGGACTTTCGGTTTTAGTCTATATCTTGATGGTTTTCATCTGGGATGCAACCTCAACAAAATATAAGCCCGAAAACTTCTTAGACCTTTCGGTTAAAACTCCCGTGCATACTGAAGATTTTTTGATTCGTAGCAAAAACACTCCTTAAAGCGATTGTCGGACTTTTTCGTAAATCACTAGACCTGCAGCAACACTCATATTCAATGAATTTACTTTACCGATCATCGGAATTTTTACAACGCTATCGCATTTATTTTGAATTTCTTCACTCAAAGAATGATCTTCGCCTCCAATAATTAGCATTACAGGGCCCTTTAGATCCTCCTCAAAATAGTTTTTGGTTCCATTCATCTCGATGCCCACAACCTTGATCCCTTTTGTTTGCACATATTTAATTGCAGGAAACAAGTTAGCATTCATTACTGGAATATGAACAGTTGCACCCATTGATGAATGCACGATTTTAGCTGAAATTGAGATTTTGGGGGGCAATACGACAGCATTTGCGCCTGCGGCTTCGGCAGTCCTTATGATTGCCCCAATGTTAGATTCGTTTTGGGCGTCTCGAATGAAAACCAAAAAAGGCTCGATGTTTTTATCAAGTAGGGTATTCACAACTTCCTCAAGGGAAACTTGTTTAACCTCTTTTGTAAAAGCAATTACCCCTTGATGAATCGAGCCTTTCGTAATCTTATTCAAAAACTTTTTAGATTTTACAACAACAGGAATGTTCTTATTCCCGGCAAGTTCCATTATTTCTGCAATCTTTGGGTCATCTTGGCTGGATTCTTTTATAGCGATTTTGCTAATCGAGATGCCAGATTTAAGAGCCTCAATTACAGGGTTGCGTCCTTCTATTTGCATAATATTATTTTAATAATTTAATAATATTTATTTTGCAGATTCTTCGACTCTGAACTCTCTGATTGCCGTAACCTTAACTGATCCTGGATAGTTTTGAGTTTCTTCGATTTCTTTAGCAATTTTTTTACTTAGAAGAATAACATCTTCATCGCTTGCTCTATCGGGTTTAAAGATAACTCTAACTTCACGACCGGCGTGGATTGCATAGGCCTCATGGACTTGTTCGTATTGTTTTGCAATGTCTTCAAGAGCTTTAACTCTTTTGACATAATCTTCGTAATTGTCTTTTCTAGCGCCTGGTCTTGCTCCTGAAATAGCGTCAGCTATTTGAACAATTGTTGCTTCTAAAGATTTTGCTTCAATATCACCGTGATGAGATTCAACTGCGTTTGCAAGTTTTTCATCTCTCAAATATTTTCGAATAATATCACCGGAAATATGGTGATGTGGCTTACCTTCAATTTCATGTGTTAAAACCTTTCCAAGATCATGAAGTAAACATGCTTTTTTTACGAGGTTAACATCTGCTCCGGTTTCAACTGCTAAGGCTTCACCGATATAAACCATCTCCATTGTATGTTTTACAAGATTTTGGCCGTAGCTAAATCTGTATTTAAATCTTCCAAGTA
>CAZLRZ010000006.1:0-32496 GCA_964562165.1 uncultured Candidatus Saccharibacteria bacterium | reverse complement strand
GGGCCTGATTAATTGGTTGTTGCGTGTTTACATCATTCATTATTTTATTTATACTTATAATTAATTTCCAAATATTGTAGCAAAAATTTATAAGGAAAATAAGTCTATTCTATTTTTAGTTTTTAAAAACTTCTTGGATGACCCATTCAAATAATAATACAGTTTTATTGATAGAAAAGATTTCCCTTTGGGTCATAGCAATCTTAGTATTCCTAATTCCTTGGGTATTTTCTACTCAAACAGAAGAATATTTTGAGATTTCAAAGAATTATTTCTTATTATTTGCCCTATCCATTTTGATGTTGCTCTGGACTGTTTCAATTATTATTCCAAAAAGGACTTCGTTTTTAAGAACCCCTTTAGATTTAGCAATAATTTTAATGTTTGCAGCAAGCACTGTTTCTACTGTTTTCTCGCTAAATCTTGATACAAGCCTTTGGGGTTACCACATGAGGATTAACGGCGGTGTGATTTCATATTTAATGCTCTTCTTATTATTTTTTACTATTCAAAATAATATAAAGGACAAGCAAGCCATAAAGTTTCTAATCCTCTCAATCACCTACTCTTTAGGCCTATTCGCTCTTTTCACTGTTCTTAAGGGCGTGAACTTTTTCACACCACTTTTAACAAAATTAGCCGAGGGCAATAGTGAATTTAATTATATTTTAAACCCATTGTTTACTCCTGCAGGGAATCCTAACAGCCTAACCAGTCTTTTCATTTTGGGGCTCCCATTCTCGATTTTTGCGATTATTAATAAAAGCAAAAATTCAACTAAAAACAAGCTCCTCGGATTATTTCTATCTCTCTTTTTTATTTGGGCCATCGGAATTACTTCAATTTCTAATTATTTAAACGTTGCTAAATCTATTAATTGGGCCTCTGTTTTAATTTTAGTTTTGTTGGGCCTCATTCTTTCATTAAAGAACAAAAAGACAGACACTACAGCCCCAATTTTCAATATAATTTTATTGGTAATGCTGTTGTTTAGTTTTGTTTATTCAAACAATTATTCAGTAAGAAGCTCTTTAACTCCTAGTGTTAACTTTTCAAGATATTATGAAATACCTTCCGAAACAAGTCTTGAAATAATCAAGGGTAGTATTACTAAATATTCAATAAAGGGAGTTCTGATTGGAACAGGTCCAGATACTTATTCTTACCTATTCCCCCAGTTTAGACCAGAAAGTCAAAATCTACAGGCAAATTGGTTTGAAAACTATACCAAAAGTAACACTCAAATCGAATCAGTTTTAACTTCTACGGGCCTAATTGGCTTTGCCTCTTTTATATTTTTTGCTTTTATGTTGTTTAAGTTTTTAATTAAGAAAATAATATTTCCAAAACTTTATAATAAAAGCCCAAACATATTTGCCTTAGGATTGGCGGCCACTTTATTTATAATTAGCTTTTTTACAAATTACCATTCAACCACCTATTTGGTTTTCGGTTGGATTTGCCTTTCACTTTTATTTGCACTTTATTCAGTATATTTTAAAGAAGCTAGTTCAGAATTTGTCTTCGATATAAAGTTAACAGGAAGAGATCCAAAGAATCCAAAAAATATTGCTACATATTTAGTCGGATCATTATTACTGATAACGACAGTATCTCTTTTATTCTTTTCGACAATTAACTACAAAGCCGAAACCACTTACTCCGAATCTTTAAAGCTAGCCTCACAAGGCAACCAGGATTTAGCCTACGACAAACTCATACAATCGATAAACCTTAATGGCCAAAGAGATTATTATCATAAGGAAGTCTCAACCGTAGCTTTGAATAAATTAGAAAACGTAATAAATTCAACCCAGAATTCACTTACTACATTGTCCGATGAAGAAAAGCAAAAGCTTTCTGTAACCCAACAGTATCTAGAAACTTTGATCAATAGCGAAATAAATAAAGCAATAATTTTAAATTCAGAAAACGCAGATAATTGGCAAAGAGCTTCAGTTATTTACAAAAGGCTCACAGAACTCTCAAAAGGCCAAAAATATGGGAGTGAGACTTTACAATCTATTCAGCAAGCCATAAGTAAAAATCCAAACAACCCAGACAACTATTTATTACTAGGTTTTATTTATCAGTATAATTCTGATGAAAAATTACGGGATCTTGCAGAACAAGCCTATACAAAGGCCTATACCCTCCAACCCAGCTACGCTTTGAGTATAATCCAATTGGGTCAATACCTTGAAAATACAAAACAGTATGATTTAGCCCTTAGTTTGTATAAGGTTTCAAAAGAACAAATTTACAAGGACGAATCTGAATTTAACAAATTCCTAACGGAGCGAATAACTTCAACACAGAAATCGATTGAGGAAAACAAGTTAAAGAACTAAATATTAAAGGATATTAAAGGGGTGTTGAGATATATCCAAATTTGTCTAAACCAATTTCTTTAGACTCATCCATTTTGATATCAAATTGTATTGATTTTTTATTCACAACAAAATCAACAGTCTTCAAATCTCCAGGCAATTTAAAACCTTTAGCCTGAACAACAGCACTGTACTCTCCTTGTTTTGGATAAAACTGGAATCTTCCATTTAGATCTGTAATTTTACTATCAATTAGGGCTCCAGTATTTTTATTAAATATTTTCACAAAAGCATATGGGATTGGTTTATTCGATTTAGAATCTAAAACATTACCCCACGTCCTAGCTGGCTTTCTAAAATATGCGACCAAATGAATAATTACGAAGATTCCATAATAAATTGCATTAAGTAGAAAAAGAATATTAAATCTACTTAAAAGCATCAAACAGTTTAGAACCAAGAGCGCATAAATAAAATACATGTTTTGAGTTAGTTTAATTAATCCGGAATTTAACCAGATTTTTCTAAGCTTTCTAAAGCTAAATGCCCTTTTTACTTCCTTGCCCTCCATAGGAATATTGAAATCTATACTCATCGCCTCTTTTATAAGTAATTCGCCTCCGGTATAAATATGATTGTCGTTTTGAAGAGCAATAGCCATTCTGTCTTTTACAGGGAAACTATAATCTTGATGGCCAACTTCAAGTTTGTACTTCCCGGGATCTAAAACAAAGCCATATCTTCCATCAAGATCAGAAACAGTGGTCTTTATTAATTTATTATCCGTACCTGAAAATATTCTAATTACAGCAAACGCAATTGGTGAGGAATCTTTTGAATCATAAATTAATCCCCAAAAATCCCTTCTGGGACCACGTTTTGCAATAAAGAATGAAAAGAAAAACCTTAAATATTCGACAAGATTCATGTTTTGTGCGGCAGCTACAGTTGCAGTAATTTGTGTAGCGGCAACTATTGCGCTGGGAGCCACAACTCCTAAATCTACAACATCTTCGACAACCTTCTCATCAGTTGGTATCCTTTTTATCGTGATAGTATCACCCGAATTGATTTTATACCTTGTGACCGCAAATATTGAGGTTGGCAAAAGTACCCACACAGCAAAAATTGTAAGGACAAGGATTTTTTTCTTCATTACCTATCTTAAAAAAGGCAATACAATTATTAGATAAACACTGTAGAGGTTTATCGAAAACAGTATCAGAGTTAAAATCGAAAATATATCAAAAACCATTTTGATTATGCATATACATAAAAACTACATTAGAGAGAAAAAGAAAGCAAATCTATTAATTTCTGAAGCCATTTATTCGTACCAAATTAATACCATCATATTCTCTTGAGGAAAAACGTTCTTCTTAACAAACACACAAAACCCTAAAAGTATTAGGACAAAAAAAATTTGAACACTTAAGAACAAAATAAATACTAAGCGTGGATGATTTGTTTTTGAAGATAATATTGAGTTTTAGTGGACTTTATCAATTTCTCTAAATCTTGCCTGTTCTTTTACAAAGAATAACTCTTCTTCTCCTGTAGGTCCATTTCTGTGTTTTGAGATAAAGAGCTTCCTATTTTGGCTATTCTCATCTTCACCACCGATTTTACTTAGAAATATGACTACATCAGCATCCTGCTCGATTGATCCGGATTCCCTAAGATCAGACAACTGTGGAGTTCCATCGCCTCTTTGTTCTACAGCTCTACTCAACTGAGATAAAGCCAAAACAGGCACATCCAGCTCTCTTGCTAAATTCTTTAAGAATCTTGAAATTTCAGAAACCTCTTGCACGCGATTTTCCTTGCTTCGCCCTTCAATTAACTGAAGATAATCAACAATTATCAAGTCCAACCCCTTCTCTATCTTTAATTTTCGAGCTTTTGCCCTCATTTCCATAATATTAATTCCAGGAGTGTCGTCAATATAAAGATTTGCCTCCGAAAGGATTCCAAACGCATCACTAAGCCTTGTAAAAACTTCATCCGAGATTCTACCCATACGCAAGTCCCACAATCCTACACCTACCTGCATAGACAGGATTCTATCCATTAGTTGAGCATCAGACATTTCTAAAGAGAAAATACCAACACTTTTAGCCTCCAAAACTGCTGCATGCCTTGCAATATCAAGCGCAAAGGCCGTCTTTCCAACGCTAGGCCTTGCAGCTAAAATTATTAAGTCGGATCTTTGTAACCCTCCTAAAATTCCATCAAGATAAGAAAACCCAGTTGGTACACCCTGCAATTTATTTGGATTTTTATTTAATTCTTCCGCCTTTTTGTATGACTTTTCCAAAAGCTCGGAAACATGCACGAAGTCACTCTTAGATGATGTTTGCGTAATACTCATCAGATCTTTTTCAATCTCGTCTAAAACCAGGTCCAATTCCCTATCTTGTTTATGAGCAAGCTCATCAATCTCACTGGCTAAAGAGATCAATCTTCTGCGTTGGGCTAAAGCCACGATCATTTGTGAATATTCCTCAACATGAGCAGCTGTAGGCACAGATTCGACTAATTCACTTAAATAATTCGAGCCACCAATTTCTTTTAATTGTTTTTGGGATCTTAGTTCAGAAGACAAGGTAAGCACGTCAATTGGCTTTTGATGAGCATACAAGTCCAACATTGCCTTGAAAATCGTTTGATGGTTTCTGTCATAAAAATGATCTGCATTTAGAGTCTCAGCAACCTTAAACATTGCATCCTCATTGATTAAAATCGCACCAAGGATTGACTTTTCAGCATCCTTATTTTGTGGTGGTAATTTTAATTCAGCCATCTTTAATCAGATAATAAAATGATTTGTAAAATTTGAGCTTCCTCTTCTTCAACCATATCATCTATATCGACATTTAGGGTCTTTTGGGGCTCTGGGAAAGCAATCCCTAGCTTTTTAGAAAACCCTTCAATTTCACTTTTACTTGAACTAATTGGTATTAAATATTGAGGACCAAATTCATCAACTAGATCGTGAATTTTCGTAGAAACCATATCACCCTTTATTACAAGTACATGATTTATTCCTAATTGATCCAACATTTTTTTAGTTGGAAGTTCTGAATCAGATCTCACAAAAACCACATTCACACCATCAATATCTACAGATACTAACTTGATTATATCCCCATCTTTTACAGGTAAGGCTTGAATCATGTACTCAAGATATTCATATTCACCGGGCGAATCGACAATTATCCCCTTATATCCTTCTTTATCTTTTATTGAGGTGCCTATAACAACATCGTAATCATCAATTTTTTGAATAATATCGTCCCCTATTAAAATCTTATGTTCTTTTGAACTAATAGAAAGGTTCCCTTTGTTTACACTAATTTTCATAAAGTATTGAAAATAATAATTAACTATTATTCTATAACAGGAATTGAAAACAAACAATAAACAATCTTGCATTATTCTGATGCGTAAAACGACTTTACGGCTTTAAATTATTAAATTAATGAATACTGCGTATCATTCCCAATAAACCGTTGATAAGTCCCTCTGAAAATTTGTATATTGATAACAGCATTTTTAACAGTCCTTGAACAGTATCAAGGGGTGAATAATTTTATTATCTATTGCCTTAGCACGTAGTTATGCTATAATAACTTCGTTGTTGTAAATCAAGGTAAACGTCTATGAAAAAGAATATACATCCAAAATTATATATGAACGCAAAGGTAACTGACCTATCGTCAGGAGAAACCTTCGTTATTCCTAGCACTAAAGAAGAAATATCTATAGAGGTATCTAATCTTAGTCACCCCTTTTATACTGGCAAACAAAGAATAGTTGATACCGAGAACTTGGTTAAAAAGTTTGAATCAAAAAGAACATCAGCCGATGTTTCAAAAGTTTCTAACAAAAAAGATAAAAAATCTCGAAGAAACAAAAGTAGAGTTTCCTCAATCGATGGTGGCAACACTATCACTCTTAAGGATATGCTTAAGCAATTTAAATAGTTCTTCCCTACTAAGTTAAATTTCCTGGTTTTTAATAAATTAACCAGTTATATTGTATTTATTGGAAGAATTTTAAATTATGCACCACAAAATCCAAGAATTAATAATTAAATATAAAGAGCTTAACCAAGCTTTAAACGATGCCTCGGTTAAAGGTGATTCAGCATCTATCCAATCCATAGGTAAGGAACTTGGAGAAATCACTGAGTACATAGAAAAAGCAGAACAAATCGAAAAAATTGATAAGGAAATTCAAGAAGCTACTGCTCTTTTAGAATCTGAAAGCGATAAAGCCACACTAGACTACGTTAGCGAAATACTCGAAACGGACAAACCTCTTTTTAAAGAACTAGAGGACGCTTTATTAAAAGAGCTCGAGCATCAAGATCCAAACGATAAAAGAAATTGCATTTTAGAAATTCGCGCAGGAACAGGTGGCGAAGAAGCAGCCTTGTTTGCATCCGAACTTTACAGAATGTATTTAAGATACGCCGAAAAAATGGGCTGGACTACAGAACAATTAAGCTTTAGTGAAGCCGAACAAGGCGGACTTAAAGAAGTTATAACTTCAATTAAAGGAAATGGAGTTTATGGATTATTACGCTTTGAAAATGGAGTTCATAGGGTGCAAAGAGTACCCGCAACCGAAAGCGCAGGCAGAATCCACACTTCAAGTGCATCTGTCGTGGTTTTACCGGAAGTGGAAGATCACGAAGTTGAAATTAATCCAGATGATATTAAAATTGACACATTTAGAGCCGGAGGCCCAGGCGGCCAAGGTGTAAACACCACAGATTCAGCTGTAAGACTAACACATATACCTACAGGCTTGGTAGTGTCTTGTCAGGATGAAAGATCACAGCTAAAAAACAAGCATAAAGCTTTAACTATATTGAAAAGTCGATTGTATGAATTAGAACAGTCAAAAGAAGATGCAAATCTATCAAGTCAACGAAAAGATGCTATCAAAACCGGCGATAGATCAGAAAAAATTAAAACCTATAACTTTCCACAAAGTAGGATGACCGACCATAGAATCAAAGAGAGCTGGTTTAATCTCACAGAGATCATGGAGGGCAATTTAGAAGAAATTATTGAAACAACCAAACTAAAACTTCTTTCCGAAAATGAAACGCAATCCAATTCATAACATCTCTTGGTGCCTAAATTTCGGCAAAGACTTTTTGACCAATTCCCCTACCCCGCTTTTAGATTCGCAAATCTTACTTGCCAGTTCCTTAAAAGTCACAAAGGAGTATTTATATAAAAATCCTGAAGAAAAAGTAGGAGGAAGTTTATATAGAAAATACCTAAGATTTATCGGAATGCGGTCAAAAAATTACCCAGTTGCATATATTATTAAGAAAAAGGAATTTTATGGCCTTGATTTTGAAATAATTGAAGGTGTTTTGATACCTAGGCCTGAGACCGAAAGGGTTGTGGATTTAGCTATCAAGAAAATTTCGGAGCTCAAAAAAGATTTAATAAAGATAATCGATTTAGGAACGGGATCCGGTTGTATCCCAATCTCCATTTTATATAATACAAAAAACAAGAATATAGACTTTTCAGCCGTAGACAATTCAATGCAAGCTATAAAAACGGCAAAAAGAAACTACAAAAAGATTTTTCAAAACACAAAAAAGCCAAACCTTAAAATCTTCAGCTTGGATTACGAATGCCAAACAATTGATAGTAGCTTTGACATAATAATTTCAAACCCTCCCTATCTAACAGCCGTCGAAATCAAAGACAGTAAACATTCAAGCATTCATTTTGAGCCGCAAGAAGCATTGTCAGGAAAAACGGCAGATGGACTACACTTTTATAAGATTATATCGAAAAAGTGGTTAGGTAAACTAACCCCTGACGGCATTGCTATCCTTGAAATAGGTACACAGCCAATTTCCTCTTTTATGAAAATATTTGAAGGTTTCAAAACCAAAGTTATTAAAGATTTTGCAGGGAAAAATCGATTTTTACTTATTTCTCGCCAATAGTAACTAATACCTCTTTTTCTACCTTATCTCTAATAATTACTATCGATACCTCATCCCCTATTTTCTTACTTTGAATAAGTGAAGATAATTGTTTTTCGGACATATCTTTTCCATCAAATTCAATAATGATATCCCCAGCAAGTAAACCTGCTTTTTCTGCAGGACTAGCCGCGAGTACGCTCATTATTTGAGCACCAACTAATGACTGATTCTTAAAATATACTAATCTCGTCCTATATTCTAGACCCAAAAAAGGCACCTTAAATTTGCCGAATGTTTCAAGTTCACTCAATCTGGATTTGATTCTATTGATCGGTAATGCAAACGATAAGTTTGAGGCTCCATCAATAGTAGCGAAATTAATCCCAATCACAGCTCCTTTTATATCAAGTAATGGTCCACCCGAATTACCTGGATTAATTGCTGCATCGGTTTGTATTACATCTTCGTAGATTTCGCTTTGAGTCGAGAAAAAGCCCTGACTAATTGAAACTTCACGATTTAATCCACTTATAATCCCTTTTGTTACTGATCCAGTGAATTCCCCTAATGGGTTTCCGATTGCTATTACAGTTTCTCCTAATTTAATTTTTTCAGAATCCCCTATCGTTAATACTTTTGCGCTCTGAGGTATTTGCGTAGCTTCAATCTTGATTAAAGCAACATCATTAACTGGATCTCTAAATATCTGTTCATTTTTAACTTCAACTAAAGTGCTTTGATCTTTGAAGGATATAAAATATTTAATATTTTCGTTTGAGACTACATGTCTATTTGTTACAATCACCCCTTTTGCTGAAACTAAAAATCCTGTACCTATCACCTTGTTTTCTGATAGATTATCCTCTTGAGTACCTATCCCCACTATTCCACCCGCCACATTCTCGATTACGGATGCTATTCCAGTACCGCCTTCCTCTTGATCTTGTTCAATATCGTTACTCGATTCGACACTATTGTCTGTATTGTTGTGGTCTGTATTTGATACGATATCGCATTTCCCCCAACTATAAAGAGATGAATCACTTAGAACGATTCCGCAACCAAGTTTCTTTGCATATCCTCCCAAAAAGAAAAAAAGCAAGGAACCTGTCACAACGCAACAAAGAGTTAGTAATATTAAAAATTTAACAAAGAAAGATGTTTTTGGTTTCTTATTTTCAGATTTATCCATTATAAAAAATTTATAAAAAATAAATTATTTAAATACATTAATTGGTAGTTGTTTGTTAAATCTTGCCAGATAACACTTCTAATGCTTTCTGATCTGTAATATCCTCGTCTTTGATTATCACATCTGGAGTTATTGGATCATTTTTAGAAATATTTTTACCTAGAGGTGTTAGCCATTTTTGAAAAACAACCTGAAGCAACGAACCATCGCTTAGTGTCACTAACTTTTGTTCTACACCCTTTCCAACCGTTTTTTGGCCTATTATTTTCCCTCTACCATAGTCTTGTATTGCTCCAGCAAAAATTTCAGATGCCGAAGCACTACCGGAATTCACCATAACCACTATAGGAACATTTAACAGTCTGCCAGTTCTTTGGATAATGTGCTCGTTTCTTAATCCGTTTTTACTTTCTTCAATCAAGGCAATTTTCCCTGATTCCAGAAAATCCCCTAGTACATACTCAACACCACTAACATATCCACCGGGATTATTCCTCAAATCAACAACCACACCCACTGGTTTTTTGGCAACTAATTCTGTGATTACAGTGTCCCACATTGTTACAAATTCTTGGATATCTGATTCAGTGAATTTATACAATTTAATCTTGTAATATCCTCCACCCAAATCTTCTAGGGCAATATTATCTATATCAATTTTTTCTCTAACAATGTTAAAAGTATACTCTTTTTGTTCAGATGGTCTAAATATATCTAATTTAACTGAAGTTCCAGCCTCTCCCCTAATTACTGAGACCGCGTCATAAATACTTTTATTAAACATATCGGCTTCATCCACTTTTAAAATTAGATCGCCCGCCTTTATACCTGCTTTTTGAGCAGGGCTTTTATCAACAGGACTTTCTACACCGACATAAGACCCTTCCTGTTTTAATGTGGCACCTATCCCCTGATATTCTCCGGCATTGGAGTCTTTATAATCAGATACCTCTGTAGGTTCAAGGAAAGATGTATACGGGTCGTCAAGTGAATTTACCATGCCCCTGACTGCCCCATAAACTAGGTTTTTAGGGTCGATTTCTGAAGAAATGTGTTCGTCTTCAAGTTTTTGCCAAACTTCCCATAATAGATTTACATCAACATTTTTATAATCACTTTTTAATTCGCCAGTAATATTATATCCTTTAGAATCTAGCTGCTTTGGATCTGGATTCATTCTCCCAATATAGATTCCAACCACAAAAATCGCGCTAATTAAAAGGAATGCGCCAATATTCTTTACCATTAAGTTGCTTGGATTCTTATCGGAATTATTCATATTGAATCTTAATTAAATTATTTAACGAAACATCAATAATACGATCCCCATTATCAATCAGGAAGCTTTGATTCTTTGGAGAAGGTAATTTAATTATCTTACCACATATTTTATCCGTTAGAAAACTAGAGAAACTAACTATCTCCCCGATCTTAAACTCTGGCTCCTCTTGGATACTCATTTGTCTTTGGGGCTTTTCAATTCCCATATCAAATTCATCACTTAAATTGATTAATAAATTTGTATTTTCTATAAAAACATTTTTTCCAAACATTTTGTTTATTATCTCTGATTTAAGTTCTTTATAAGGATCAACTTCTAACGATAAAAAACAAATTCCAAAAGGAAGTGTTGATAACGTTGAGAACTTATTAATTTCTTCTTGAGAAGAAGCCTCAATAAGCACTCCCCTGACTCCTTTATTTAAATATTTTTGTAAAGATTTTTCCTTTAAATCATCCAAGAAATCTTTCAGAGAAACAAATTTGATAATCGCTCCGTCAAAATCCATATTATTATCAAGTCTCCCCCAAAAAGAATTCCCAATTTGTCCTCCTATAAAAATACTTTTGAATTGTGATTTTATTATGAATCCTTCAGATTTACTAAAAGACACTAGTTCTCCCGAAATAGGGCTTTTAATTTCTTCGTCCTTTTTATCTGAAATGATTTTTAATTGTCCATTTTTTATTTGTGACAGATCAACTTTTCCCGCAATTTCTGCGCTAATTTGTTTATTATTAGGCCCAACAGCTAAAACATCGCCAGCTTTGATTATTTGCCCATTAAAGACTGTAGGTTTAGCCTTTTGCGAAATAAAAATTGATTCATAAACATCCTTTTTATACGAACCAATCGTCTCATTTTCATTCAACCATTCGCCTATCTTTTTATTACATTTCTGCGAATCATCAAAATACAAAGCAACACTCCTCGTTTGTTCGTTTAATAAATATTGTGTTTGAGGCACAAAATTAATAGATTCAGACTCCTCGAAATTGATATTAAAACGTTCAAATTCTTTTTTATCTGATTTTTCTAAAAGATTATCAACTAATAGGTATTGTGGTAAATATTTGTTCCCCAAAAAGCCACTCCCCTGGCCCAAATTAAACAGATTGAATTTTTTTACTAATATAAATGTTTTGTTATTAGAATTAATATTTACACTAATTTTATTATTGAGTGATTTATGCTTTAGGCTATATACCTGGGGCAACATATACTGTTTATTCAGAGCAAAAAGGAACTTACTTTCTTCAAACGAAAGTAGCAATTGCCATAAAGCCCTTGAATCAAATAATAGATAAATATTGTTCTTAATATTCGTTTTGAATAAATTGATTAACAGGTCCATATTTAAAAAACCACTCCAAAGCATTTCTCCGGACACAATTAGCACTGAGTCCTCTGCTAAATTCGAGAAATTAAACTTCGAGAGGATTTGGGATAAATAATTTATTACTATTTGGACTTCAAAATCATTCTGAGGATTAGTTGGTAAGTATTTCAATGATCTCTGCACATTAATCAATTCATTAGCAGATAGCTTTTTTTTGATTCCCCATTTGTTTAACCCTTTAAACAAGGCTTCAAAATCATACTGATAGTTTATTGAGTCTCCTTCACCACTAAAGTATCTAAAACTATCAAAGTTTAATTCTAAATATTGGTAATTAATTTGGAGGACTGATTTTATTTTTGTAAGCTTTTCTGAAGGATTATGTTCATCAACGTTCTCAATTCTTAACTCTTGTAGGGGCTGATTTATAACATAATGCCCACGACTTACTATGGATTTTTTAACTATAACACTATTAGAGTTGGGTTTATCGCTACTAAAGAAGTTAGCAATGCTGAAGTACTTCCCCCTGAAAACTATTGGGGCAATTGATTTCATAGGGCAGCTTTGAAATTTTAAATCAATTCATTATATGGCAAAAGGGCCATATATCTTGCTTTTTTAATTTCTGCAGAAAGTTTTCTCTGACACTTAGGGCTTACGCCAGTTCTCGATGGATGAATCATTCTACCTCTTGTGGTTACAAATCTTTTTAATTTATAAACATCCTTAAAATCAATTAGATCTGGATTCCCTTTAAATGGATCAGGAAACTTTGGTAATGGTTTAATTTTCTTTTTTTTCTTTTTCTGTATTGCCATTTTCTTTATCTACTTAAATAATTAGAATAAATCTTCTGCATCCTGTCTAGCTTCTGCGCCAGACTCTTCGATTGGAGCATCTTCAATAATTGGTGCAGCTATTGGTGCAATTTCTGCATCTTCACTAAAATCACCTTCTTTATTGAGTTTTTCGCCAAGTTTTTTTGCAGCTTCGATTCCTACACCTTTTTTATCTTTATCATCTGTAATCAACATATCATGTAATTTTATTTCAGTTCTGAAATGTCTTACTCCATTTGAATCTGTCCATGTTCTTGTTCTTAATTCACCCTCTACATAAATTGCCATTCCGGTTGATAATAGTTGAGCGCAAATTTCACCTAATTTATTCCAGGCAACAATATTATGAAATTCTGTTCTTTCTTGTACATTACCCTTTGAATCTTTCCAGCTTGAATTAGTTGCAAGACCAAAAGTACAAACGACAGAATTGTTAACTGTCACTCTAATCACTGGATCTCTAGTTAAATTACCAATTAAGGTAACTTTGTTTAACGATCTTGATGTTGGCATCCTTCTTACGATAAAAATTAAAAAATTATTTGTCTAAGTTAATTAATAAGAATCTTAATATATCATTCATCAACTTTAATTCGCCTTGGAATTTATCACTAAATTCTGGGTCTAATGTTAATTGATATACTAAATAATATCCTTCGTCATGCTTTTTAATTGGATAGGCTAAGTGCCTTTTTCCCCAAGCATCTAATTTGGTAACTTCACCACCTGAGGTTTTAACTAGTTTTTCTAGTTTCTTCTGGATTCCGAAACGAATGTCTTCTGGTAGAAGAGGCTTCAGGATTACCATTAATTCATATTTCTTTGTCATATTCTTACCTAAAAAAAATTATCTCTAAATGAAATACTCACAGATAATAACACATAATTATTAAAAATTGTATAGATTTTTTTAAGATTTAAGCTCCATGCTTAAATATCATTACATCTCCATCATTTACTATATATGTTTTACCTTCCAAACGGGCCTTTCCGACTTCTTTACATTTGATCCAACCACCAAACTCTACAAAATCACTATAAGAAATTACTTCGGCCGCAATAAACTTAGTTGAAAAATCAGTATGAATAACTCCTGCAGCTTCTTGTGCAGTTGAATTCTTTTTAATTGTCCAGCCTCTTGATTCCTGCTCACCTGAAGTAAAATATGTCATCAGTCCCAACAAATCGTAACCAGCATTTATAACTTTATTTATAGCCGAAAATTCAATACCTAAATCTTTTGCCATTAAATCTCTTTCTTCACTATTTAAAATACTTAATTCATATTCTTGTTTTATGTTAATAGGAATTAGGATTTTATTATTAGGAATATTGAGTAACTTTTTGTACTTAACAATTAGTTCATCTTCATCAAAAAGTACCTCATCGATATTTAGCAAATAAAGAGTTGGTTTGTCAGTTATTAAGAATAATTCCCTCCTGAATTGATTAAGCAATTCAGATTCAGGAGATTCTTCGATTTTGAAATCTTCAGCAAGCAACCCTTTTTCAAAATGAGATTTTAGGCTTATTAAAAAATCATATTTAATTTTGGCATCCTTTTCTCTTTTTGCATCTTTAGATAATTTAGAGATTTTCTCCTCAATTGAGTCTAAATCTTTTAAGATTAATTCAGTCTCAATTATCTGTTTATCGGCCAAGGGATCTATTCGATTCTCAACGTGCAGAATATTTGAAGATTCAAACCCTCTTATTATATGTATTACTGCATCGCAACTTTTGATATTTGATAGGAATTTATTACCCAATCCCTCTCCTTTTGCTGCCCCCCTGACTAATCCAGCAATATCAACAAATTCCACAACGGGATAAACAGTTTTAAGAGACTTAGAAATTTCAGATAATTTATCCAATCTACCGTCTTTGACCTCAACCACCCCAACATTAGGATCTATAGTACAAAATGGATAGTTTTCAGCAGGAACCGAAATATTAGTTATAGCATTAAACAAAGTTGATTTACCAACATTAGGTAATCCAACAATTCCTAGGGAAATATTCATAATGTGCTTTTATCAAATAAAATATCTATCTGCTAACTATTAATCTTTTGCAGCACCATCGGCTTCTTCGCCTATGTTGATTTTATCATACATAACCGGAGCCGACCAAGGGATACCCAGACTATCTAAATTTTTTCCGAATTCAACTATTCTATCTTTTTCCGCATGCATTAAAAATATCTTTTTTAGATTTTTCAAGTCAAAGGAATTAATCCAAGTTAATAAATCTTGATTATCGGCATGTGCGGAAAACCCTCTTAAGTTAAAAATCTTAGCCTTTACTTTTAAAAGCTTTTCTTCTAATAAGATTTCATCTATTCCATTAGTTAATTTTCTACCTAATGTTCCTTCAGCCTGAAAACCAACAAAAACAAAAGAATTATTTTTATTTTCAATATTTTGATAAATATGTCTTACGATTCTACCCCCATCAGCCATACCACTTCCAGCTAAAACTATTGATTTTGAATTAGAAGAAATACTTTGTGATTTTTTAGCTTTATTTACCAAAGTAACTTGATCAAAATAGAATGGATTAGTATCTTTTAGTATGGTCGTACCAATAAATTCATCAGAAAATTCACCGCTATTTGCCAAATACACCGTGGTTATATTTGCTGCCATTGGGCTGTCAAGATACACTTTTAAATCAGCCGGAATATAGCCTTTAGATACCCCCACCTTGAGTATAGATAATACTTCCTGTGCTCTATGTAAAGAAAATACTGGTATGTATACGATGCCATTTCTGGAGAATGTTTCTTTAATGATACTAAACATTTGCATCTTTTCTGCCTCTCTATCACTATGTTCAATCCCTCCATAAAGCGATTCCATTATAATATGTGTTGGCGAAATATCCTTAAAGTTATAATCCTTAAAAGACTTAATTATCGATTGATCAGTTCTCCCTATGTCTCCAGAAAAGACATAAGTATTACCAATTATCTCAAAAACAACAGATGAGGCACCAAGCACATGTCCTGCAGGAATAAATTTAAACTTTATACTGTCCGATAGCTCTATAAGATCAAAATTCTTTATTTCTACAAATTGAGACAGTGCTTTATTAGTATCATCCAAATTATATAAGATTGGGTCAGGAGAATAATTTTTTGATTTAATCTCTTGTAAGCGAGCCGAGTCAAGAAGAATTATTTTAGCGATCTCTTTAGTTTGAATAGTTGAATATATTGGACCATTGAATCCTCTCTTTACCAACATGGGAATCAAGCCACAATGATCAAGATGAGAATGGGTAAGAATTAGACAATCGACTTCAGAAGGATCAAATTTTAATGGTAAATAGTTATACCTTTCTTCATTTAATCCCTGAAACATACCGGAATCGATTAGAATTTTACTATCCCCTATCTTCAACAAATACATAGAACCTGTCACTAAACTTGCCGCACCTAAAAACTCAATCTCCATTGTTATTAGTTTGATATATTAAATAGCTTTTATTAGATCTATAAAACTTAGTAATTTATGAAACGATTATACTTATTTGTTATTTGTAAATCCCGTGCTGGATAAATTTATATTACAAACCTTAGCTTTTTACACGAATAATTCTAACACTTAATTTACATTTATTTTTTTAGCTTCCCGTGGAACATATACCACTTCATATCATTTCGTCATATGTATAAATCATTTATTCTTTATTTGCACTTACCTGCCTTGTTCAACTTTATTGTTTTAAGCGATTTTTACTATAAGTATAATTTACTCAGCAATATTTAGATTTACTACGTGATTATTTACCGCATATTTTTCGTTATTCTTTTAACCTCTTCTAATAATTTCTCCTTACTGTTAAAAGTAGGGTCTTCTATCACTAAATTCAACAAATCATTGAGTAACAGGCCTATTTGAGGCCCCGGTTTTATACCTAATTCTATTAAATCAAACCCATCTATTGCTAGATCTTCCACCCTTAAAACCATTTCTTTCTCTTTAACTTCACTGATACGTTTTTGAAGCGCAATTATTTCTTTATTGTTAAACATAGACTTCTTATTAGATGAGGCATCTGCTATTCTTAACTTAAAAAGATCTTCAATGTTTTCTTCACCTACTGATTTTATAAACCTACGAACTGCTGCATCGGTCCAACCACCGATTTTCTTCCCAGTCTCTTCTTCAATTTTCTCCAGCTCTTTAACTTTGCGCCAATCAGCAGAAGGATAATAGAACATATGCCATTTTATTAAGTTTGTAATTCGTAGGATTTCGTTTTTTGGTAATTTTAACCTCGTCAATATCTCCATTGTCATAGAGGCACTAATTTGTTCGTGACCGAAAAAGTGTACTTTACCCTCCTCATCAACAGTTCTGGTTTTAACTTTACCAATATCATGAAATAGTCCGGCCAACTTAACATTGTCTTCGGCATTATCTAGTACTCCTAAAGAATGATCGTATAAATCATCTGAATGCCATTCTGGCTGAGTGACTCCCTTACATTCTATAAGTTCCGGTAAAAAAAGGTTCAGTAACCCTGATTCATATAATAAATTTATTCCTCTAGAGGGTTTTGGTGATTTAAGAATCAATTTAAGGAATTCATCTCTTACCCTTTCTACAGAAACCATTTTAGACACATCAAGGCATTTCTGGATGGCTTTGAATGTTTCTTTTTCAATTCTAAAATTGAGTTCAGAAGCAAACCTACATGCTCGATACGATCGCAATCCATCTTCTGAGAACCTTTCAATTGGGTCTCTTACAGCTCTAATTAGTCTATCTTCGAGATCCTTAATAC
Organism: uncultured Candidatus Saccharibacteria bacterium; assembly: GCA_964562165.1. Classification (GTDB taxonomy): domain Bacteria; phylum Patescibacteriota; class Dojkabacteria; order B142; family OLB20; genus JAKQLP01. Next base: position 14,749 of record CAZLRZ010000006.1, on the reverse strand, counting down.
CTCCAAAAGGGTCAATTAGCACTTCTTTACTTTCTTTATCATCAAGTAGCAAGCCCAAATCAATAGCCATTGAGTTTATAGTGAAGTCTCTTCTGGAAAGATCTTGAATAATGTCGTCAGTAAACTCTACCTTTGAAGGCCATCTACCCCCATAATAATTTTCTTCTTTTCGGAATGTTGTGACCTCGATATCAAACTTTTCTTTTTTCTCATCCTCAACAATAACCAATATAGTGCCAAACTTGGCATTGATTGATACCGACTTTGGGAAAATCTCCATCATTTGCTCCGGATTTGCGTCGGTTGCAATATCGAAATCATTCGGGGCTAAATCTAAATATAAATCTCTTACGGCGCCTCCTACAAGGAAAGCTTTAAAGCCCTTTGCTAAAAGGTCTTTTGCGACCTGGATTACATATTGGGGTATTTTGTTTGAAATTCTTTTTTCTTCCATGATTTGTATATGTACAATTATACCCTTTTTGAAAAATGTGTACACTATATTTTGTACAACTTATTCTGGTGTGAAACAATTTACTGAATTTCTATCCTACCTTCGAGGGATTTTAGAAGAGTTACTTTATCGGCATAATCTAAATCGGCCCCCGTTGGGAGTCCTCTGGCTATTCTAGTAGTTTTCAATTCATCGAGGCCAAGCTTTTTAACCTCACCTTTTATAAATACTGCGGTAGCCTCCCCTTCTAAGTTTGGATTTGTCGCAATTATTAATTCCTTTAGTTTTTGGGGAGAAGTTTTAATACGTTTAATTAAGCTGTTTATAGTGAGATCATCGGCGCCAATTCCCTGCAAAGGGGAAATAACCCCACCTAAAACGTGGTACAAACCCTTATAATCACCCATACTTTCAAACGCTATCAAATCTAAAACATCCTCAATTACTAAAATTTTTGACTCGTCACGCGTTTCGTCCTGGCAAATTGCACATAAATCTTCCTCAGATAAGTTAAAACACCTTCTACAGAACTTAATTTTAAGCTTCAAATCCGACATAGATGTTGCGAAATCAGTAACGTAGGAGTCTGAAGAATGTAACAAATACAGAACTAATCTCGAAGCTGTTTTGGGACCAATCCCTGGAAGCCTTACGAAATGGTCAATTAATTTTTGAACATTTTTTGGTAGAACGTGCACAATTTAGGATGCCCCCAACATATTTTTAATTTGAGAGATGTCCATATCTTTTGCCATTTCTTTTTGCAACTTCTTTTGGGCATCTTTTAAGGCCTGTTGGATAGCCTTAACTAGATCTCTTTTATATTCAACCTTTATTAAATCATCATCGATTTCAATGGCCTCAACCTCTTGAAGACCATTCATTTTAATTTTAACATCTTCATCATCAGAGAAGCCCTCAACCATAACGAGCTTCATCTTCTTTTGCATTTCTCTAGCCTCTTTTTGAAGTTTATATATATCTTTCAATTGGTCAAACATTGGTATTAATTTAATAAGTAATTTAATTAAAAAATTCTTCTACAATTTTTGTATTTGATTTTTTTTCGGTACTATCAGGAACCTTCTCGATTATACATTTATATCCGATGTTTTTACCACAGATTTCCTTGAAAAGTTTTTGCATTATTATTTTTGTCTCCTTATTTTCAAGCCTCTTTTTATGAAAAGAACTTGAAACCTTAAAAACCACCTCACCGGAATCATCCAAATCCATTACCGTGCTGGACAAGATTGCAGTTAAAAAGTGATTGTATTTTTTTGCGCCCTCTAAAATTTCCGCCCTTTTATTTAGAAGAATATTTAAACATTCTTTTCCATCTTGATCTAATTCCGAAATTTCCACATCATCTTCGGCTTTTTCAGTTTCTTTTGGAGCAATTTGAATCTCTTTTTTTACTATTGGCTCAGGAGCTATATCTTTTTTAAAATATACTACGTCCCTAACAGGAGTATTTTTTTCTTTTTCTTTTTCCTTTTCCTTTACAATTGCTGCGCCGGAGAATCCGAATGCTTCGGTCAAATTAACTATGGCAACCTCAAGTGGGAGTATAGGTATTAATGAAGTCTTCATTTCTACAGCAGCAGAATTGATTTCTTTAATAATCAACATATACTTCTTAATTATTTTATTATCTTTTCCGCTTTTAACGTATCCGATCATTTCATTTCTGCATTCATCTAAAACTCTTTTTGCAAAATGCATTAAATTTACGCCATCACTGTAAATTCTATCAATTATTGAGAAGGCCTGGACTCGATCGCCTTCTAAAAGTTTACTTATAAAAATCCTAACCTGTTCAACATTTACTAAACCTAAGATTCTCTCAACCTTACTTGTGTCTATGGACCTATCTTCCTTTTTATCTAGTGAGGATAAAACCTTTTCCAGTACAGTTTCGGCATCTCTAAAGCTACCCTGCCCTGCCTGGATAATAAGAGATAAAGCCTCATCAGTGCATTCAACATCTTCTTCAGACAAAATCCTTCTTAATTTTATTTGAAGAGATAAATTATCAGCTAATTTAAAATCAAACCTCTGTGTTCGGGAGATGATTGTTAAGGGTAATTTTTGAGGCTCTGTGGTAGCTAGAATAAACAGAACTTGTTGAGGAGGCTCCTCCAACGTCTTAAGTAAAGCATTGAAGGCTGGCTCGGTTAACATATGCACCTCATCGATTATGTATACTTTGTTTTTGCCTTCTACCGGTAAAAACCCAACATTTCCTTTTAAATCTCTCATTTCATCTATACCCCTATTTGAAGCTGCATCAATTTCGATCAAATCCATAAAACTTCCTTTATTGATTGCTTTACAATTTTTGCACTTGTTACAGGGTTCTCCATCTTGAAGATCTAAGCAATTGACGGCCTTTGCTACTATCCTTGCCATACTTGTTTTGCCGGTTCCTCTGGGACCTGAAAATAAAAAAGCATGGGCAAGATTTCCGTCTTTAACTGCTTGTTTTAAAACAGTTACGACATGATCTTGCCCAATTATTTCCGCAAAGTTTTGAGATCTATATTTCCTATAGACTGTAAGCATAGCGATATTTACCAACTAAACGTAATAGAAATTACCTATTATAGTAGACTTGCAAAAAAGTTTTATTCTTACCTTCTAGTCTTCGTTTTGCTGTACGTCTTCTTCTTTTCATTTTACTCCAGACTTTGTTTTTTTCATGCTTCAAAGTCGTGGGTTTTACACGATATCTTATTTTTTGAAGGACCTTAGGAATATCTTCTCTATTGGCTTCCCTCCATAACATCTTTAATGCCTGATCTATAGGCATATCATTGTGAACTATAACTGCCATTTAAAACACCTCCTTAGTTGTGTTGTGAAATTTGTTTCGAAATTATATCAGAACTTTGTTTAAATACCAAACAAAGATTTAACTAAACCAATTAATCTATTAAATAAGTCCATTTGAAAAACATCTTTGAGCACTATGATTACTGAAAGAGCAATTAATGAATAAAAAGCGATGGCCGAAATTATCTCTTGGAACTTTTGAGATAGCTTTTTGCCTCGTATTTTTTCAATAACGATAAAAAGTAAATGCCCGCCATCAAACAATGGAATTGGCAGAATATTCATTACTCCCAAACTCAAACTTACAAGGGCTGCCAAATTAATAATGTTCGCAAAATCATCCATTTTAACCAAACTATAAACATAATCGCTAACACCAACAATACTGCTTACACTACTTGATACTGGCTCAATATTTTTTTCGACAATTGATTGTTTTACCAATTGATATAAACCATAAAAATTGTATGTCGTCATATTAATACCATGTGCGACACCACTCAGTATTTCGTTATTAGAATAATCAAGTCTCAAAATGAAATCAGGGAAACTATCTATTTTAGCAAAGCTAATACCTAAGATCACTTTACCTTCTTCATTAGGTGTTAGAGGGACATTAACACTTTTTAAATCCCCAAGCTCATCGATAAATTTTACATCGACATTCTGCCCTTTTAGAGATTCTAATATTTCGGAAATATTATCGGTTGCCTTTATCTGAATGTCATTAAATCCTATTAGATAGTCGCCTAACTTCATTCCGATTTTTGAGGCAATGCTGTTTTCGCTAACAACAGTAATAAATGGCTTATCTATTACGTCCGAATCAAAATTACTTTTAACGCCATCACCATTTAAAACAATTCCTCCCGTAATATAGGTGTAACCGTTTTCGCTAAGCTTCTGTAATTTTAGATTTAAAGGTTTATTATAGTTTTCAACCAACAATTGCCTAAATTCTTCTTCTCCGCCTATTATTTTATTGTTGGCGCTAATAATGATACTGTCCGAATAAGTGACATTATCGGTACCCTCCAAAAACATCAAGTATGGAGGATTGGATGTAGTTGCACCAATGAAAGAAGGTTCTCCAATTTTCCTTACATCGGTATAGAAACCGGTTATTAAGAAAAAAACATAAAAAAGGATTATTGCAAGGATTAGGTTCATAATTACCCCGGCCGAGATTACAATAGCCCTTTTACCTGCGGGAACATTGTCGTAGTTCCCTTTGTGGTTGGGTATATAATCACTAACCAAATAGTTTTGAAGCTTCATATAGTCTTGTTCTTTAAGCTTCTTTGACATTTTATGTCCGAATTCTTCAATTTTTGAAAAGTCATCGGACTTTGGATTAATACCGTTTTCTCTAAAAAGATTCAAGGCGAACTCTTTGTCTTTTTTGTCGTAGGCTCTTTCGTTATACCTTAAGAAGCTGCTCCCGTCTTGGTCGCCAAGCATTTTCACATACCCGCCAAGTGGAATAAGATTTATTCTATATTCAGTCCCCTTATATTTTTTACTGTATAGTTTTTTCCCAAAACCAAAGGCAAATTCCTGAACATAGATTCCGGCCTTTTTGGCCGCTAAAAAATGTCCTAATTCATGAATAAATACAATAATCCCTATTAGAAGAATGAAAATAATACCAGACAGCCCTATGTTTAGAAGTGTATCCATATAATATTTAAGGAAAAAGTAATTAGTCTAGTCTATCACAAATTTGAAGGCTTTATAATAAAAGGCCTAAACCTGCATCAACTCCTTTTCTTTGTCTTTTGATATTGTTTCGATTTGTAAGTTTACATTGTCAACCTTTTTTTGTACTTCTTTTTCGAGCCTATTCATCTCGTCTTCACCAAAAATACCATTCTTTTTGTCCTCTTCAATTGTGTCAATTAAATCTTTTCTGATTTGACGAACTGCAATTTTTGCTTCCTCTGTTTTTTCATGTAGTAATTTTACATACTCCATTCTTCTTTCTTCTGTAAGTGGTGGGATTGGAAGTTTAACTCCATCACCATCTTGATGAGGATTAATTCCTAAATTACTAGTCTGAACAGCCTTAACTATTGCCTGAATATTATTTTTATCCCAAGGAGCAACTACGACCAATGACGTATCTACCATACTAATATTTGCAATTTGATTGATTGGCATCGATTGCCCATAAACCTCGACACGAATTGATTCGATCATCTGTAAAGTACCTCTTCCGACTCTTAAAGCACCAAGACTAGTTTTGAAAAACTCTAAAGATTCAGAGAACTTAGCATCGGCCTGATTTATGGCTATCCTCATAATGGGAATTTAATAATAAATTAAATATTACAGCTAGTAGCTGGTCCAGATAATTTAAAGCGACAGAACCTTCCTACTTCAATTTTTTCGCCTAATACAGCAACATAATCATTAATTAAATCTTTGATTTTTTTAGAATCATCTTTAAAGAATGGCTGTTCTAATAAAACGAAATCCTCGTAAAATTTTTGCAATTTCCCTTGAATAATCATTTGCTGAACTTGGGCTGGTTTTTTAGGATCAATATCCTTAGAAGCCAAATCCATCTCTCTCTTTAATATATCAGCAGGAATACTCTCAATTGAAATATATTCAGGGTTACTCGAAGCAATCTGTAATGCAATCTCATGAGCTAATTCAGCAAATTTTTCGCCTTTAGCAGCAAAATCGGTTTCGGAATTGAGTTCTAAAAGGACTCCTAAGGAACCATTTCCATGGATATATGAACTGACCAATCCATTAGTAGCGCTTTTGTCTGCTCTTTTTTCTGCTTTAGCCAAACCTTTTTCTCTTAAATAAATCAAAGATTTATCAGGATCACCATCATATTTAGTTAAAGCTTCTTTTACTACAGATACACCTGCCCCAGTTTTGGTTCGGAGATCTTTAATCATTTCTAAAGTAATTTTCATTTTCAGTTTAGATTAATAAGTAAAATTTATTTTTTTGTTTTTTTAGTAGCCTTTGCTTTGGTCTTTACAACCTTTGTTGTTTTTGGTGCAGCTGCTACTTTTTTGGTGCTTTTTAATTCTTCTTTTTTGGCCTCTTCTTTAACTAGTTCCAAAATTCCTTTTTGAACACCAACTTTTGCCTTGATTTGTGGTTTAGCATAAACTTTTTGTTCTTCTGGAGCGCTCTCAAATGTTTTAATCTTTTGGATTTCATTAACTGAAGGTGCATTTTGTTTTATAATCTGCACTTCATAATTAGAGAAATCTTTAAAAACATGTTTTACACCATGACCACCATTTCCTGATTTAATAGCCTCGGACAAAATTCCTAAAATTAATGTTAATGACTTTGAAGCATCATCATTTGATGGGATTACAAAATCTACTAGATCTGGATCTGAATTTGTGTCTACCATCGAAATTATTGGAATTCCGGCAGCTCTAGCTTCTAGTGCCGCACCCTTTTCGTAATGACAGTCAACTAAAACAACTGCGCTTGGGAATCTATCCATGGTTTTAACTCCACGGTATATTCTATTCATTCTTTCCCATTCTTTTTTGAGTTGATTTACTTCAAATTTAGTTCTATTTACAACTCCTTTTTCAAATTCTTCTTCAATTTGCATATATCTGTTTAATGATTTCTTAATCATTTTGAAGTTGGTAAGTAAACCGCCCAACCATCTATATGTTACAAAATATGAACCAGACTCTACTGCATATTTTTCTACGATATCTCTGGCCTGTCTTTTAGTAGCGATAAAAAGGACTGGACCTCTTTTTGCGGCTCCACTTAAAAATTTACAAGCATCTTCTAACATTGGCAAGGTTTTTTGAAGATCCAAAATGTGAATTTTATTTTTAGATCCATAAATGTATTGTTTCATTTTAGGATTCCACCTAACGGTTTCGTGTCCAAATTGAACACCAGCCTTTAGAAACTCTTTAATTTCGGGGATACTTACTGTACTTACTGTTGAGTTGCCGTCAACAACGGTTGTTGAAGATTTGTCTTCCATATTTGTTATTCCTTTATACCTCCACCCAGAAGCTCATTTTTATTTCGAGCAAGGATAAATTAAAATTGGGTGTGTGATTTATTTGGAAATTATAGCACATATTATTCAAAAATATCAAAACATACTCAGAGCCCTAATACCATACCATTTGCGTATCCGCCATACACCCAGAAATCATAGAATTGTTCAAATAATTATATCAAGACAGCCCTAAAGCCAATCCTCCACAGGACTTCCTCGCCACAAATAGATATGGGCATAAAGCCAGAGACAAACAGCTTTGTGAGTATTTTACTTTTTAGGGACGGAAATTTTTTGTTTTTTGCAGGAAATTAGAGCAATTCTAACTCTTTCATTTTGGCTCTTACTTCTTTCATGTTGATTTTTTCTATTTTTTTCACATTTGGATAATCGGGATGAGCCCAAAACACACCAAATCTACCCTTTCTTAGAACAAACTTTACCCCATCTAGCTTTGGAGTAGCTCCAAAAAGTTTTTTATTAATTTCGGGAAGGTATTCAAGGGGCCTTGCATCTTTAACTTTAGGATAATCTGGATGAGCCCAGAAATATCCAAACCGGCTTTTCTTGAAATTATAAATTCTTCCATCTTCAGTTTTTGGTCCCTCTAGATATTTTGATTTAAAATCCTCACTGTTAATATCAACATTAATTTCGTCTTTTTTATTTAATGACATTATCCCCTTACATTTTGGAAACTTTTTGCAAGAAAGGAAAGGACTAAATCGCCCTAACTTAATTACCATTTTACCTTTGCAAATCGGACATTTTTCATCTGAAGTCCCAACTATATTATATTTATCCTTCTCTATTACCTTCTCCCCTTTTATTAAACTTTTTTCGAAGCCCTTGTAGAATTCGGACAAGGTCTTAATCCACGATCGCTCTCCGTTTGCGATTTCATCAAGATCGTCCTCCATTTCGGCGGTGAACTTAACGTCAATTATGTCCGAAAAGTGGTCTTTCAACAGTTTTATAAGGCTGATTCCGATAAGACTGGGAATCAAAAATTTTCCATCTTTTTCAATATATTTTCTACTTATAATATTTGTAATAATTGGTGCATAAGTAGAAGGTCTGCCTATACCATAAAATTCAAGGGCCTTAATTAATGTGGCCTCAGTATATCGAGCAGGAGGCTCTGTGTACTTTTGCTCTGCCTGCATACCTAAAACAAATAACTCTTGTTCTTTTTTAAAATCTGGCAATTCAATATCTTTTAATTTGTCTCCTTTTAGAATGTAATGTCCCGGAAAAAGTGTTTTTTGACCATCAATGGAATAAACATAGTCTGCGACTTTCACCAAAATTTTATTGGATTCTACCTTTGCATCTGCCATCTGACTAGCTAAGGTTCTTCTCCAAATGAGATCGTAAAGCTTCTTTTGGTCAAGAGTTAGTTTAAGGTCGGAGCCTTTTTTCTCTATATGACTTGGCCTAATAGCCTCATGGGCCTCTTGAGCCACTTTTGACTTGGTTTTATAAATACGCGGTTTTGGAGGCAGGTAGTTTTCACCGAAACTTTTTACAATATAGTCTTTCATCGCCGCTTGTGCATCCAATGAAATATTAAAGGAATCCGTTCTCATATAAGAGATGTTCCCCTGTTCATATAGTTGCTGAGCTATTTTCATTGTTCTACTGGCCGAAAACCCCAAAACACTCGCTGAAGACTGTTGTAGAGTTGAGGTATTGAATGGTGGAAAAGGCTGTCTATTGATAATTTTTGATGTTATATCTTCGATAATCCATTTCCCTGATCTTGAACTTTCTACAATTGAAAGCGCCTGATTTTCATTTAAAACTTTAGCTTTTTCTCCATGAATTTTTGCTAATGTAAATTTAAAACAGTTCTTCTCTGAAACATCTACGCATGGGATATCCTCTTTAACATCGGCCTTGTTGATTTTTATATGTACAGGTTCATCAAATTTTTGAGCAGACAAGTATGAATAAATATTCCAAAACTCCTCAGATTTGAAGGAATTTCTTTCGTCTTCTTTTTCCACAACCAACTTTAGAGCAACAGATTGTACTCTACCGGCAGATAAGCCGAACATTAACTTCTTCCATAATAATGGGGACAATTTATAACCTACCAAACGGTCTAATATGCGGCGTGTTTGTTGTGCATTTACTAAATTTATATCGATATCTCTAGGTGAATTGATCGCTTTCGTAACAGCATCTTTAGTGATTTCCGTGAAAACTATTCGCATCAAATCTTTTTTGTTTTTTGATGACTTTTTACCAGATTTATCTATTAATTTGAGTTCTCTGGCAATATGCCATGCGATTGCTTCTCCTTCTCTATCAGGGTCAACTGCAAGTATTAGAGAGTCAGCTTCTTTAAATTCGCTTTTTATTTGTTTGAGAACTGCTGCGTTTTTAACTTCATATGCGGGAGCAAAATCATTTTCGACATCAATGGAAATTGAGGATTTAGGCAAGTCCACTATATGCCCTTTTGAAGCAATAACCTTGTAACCTTTGCCTAAGTATTTTTCAATTGTTTTCGCTTTTGAGGGCGATTCGACGATTACTAATTTCATAATAGATAATAAAATACTTGATAATTAAGTAATTTGCAAACATATTTCTCCAGTTGAACTGCGCATTATAATATTATTAAGTTCTAATTCAGTCAACAAGAGATTTATTTTAGCTTTACTTAAACTTTCTATTGACTCATACAATTTTGATTCATAATTTATTCCAGAGCCAATCTTTTTTAATATCATTAAAGCATCATCCGAAACATTGCAAGGCTTTTGACTATCTGACTTTTCAATGCCCAAGGCATCACAGACTTGATTAAAATCAGACAATAGCTCCGCCTTGTTGTGAACAATCAAATTATTAGCTCCTACACTATATTCCCTGTTTAAATCACCAGGTATAGCAAAGACAATCCTACCATAATCGAATGCTAAATCCGCTGTAATAATCGAACCACTTTTTCTGCCAGCCTCAACTACTATACATACAGGGCTAAGGCCAGCAATTATTCTGTTTCTCCTTGGGAAGAAGTATTTATTATAAGATGCCACATCTTGATCTTCCGATATTACGCACCCACCGCTAGAAATAATCATATTGTATAAATTTCTATTTCTACTTGGTGTAATATTATCTATGCCCAAAGGCAATACAGCCAAAGTTTTCACGCCCATTTCTAAACATCTGTAGTGTGTAACTGAATCTACTCCTATAGCCAAACCGCTCACAACCGAAATGCCATATCTTGCACAATTTTGAATTAGCCAGTCTATACACTGCCTACCATAATCGGTAATTTTCCTGGTACCAACAATACAAACAGATTTCTGGAAATCAAATTTTGACAAGTCTCCTTTATGGTATAACCCTTTAGGGCAATCAGTGATTCGCTTTAACAGCATCGGGAACTTAGGGTCGCTAGACCTAATAAAATTTGTCATGTGATTATTTATAAATTTTTAGATATTTGCGCAGCTGCTTGAGAAGTTATTGTATAAGCAATTTATAAACTTTTTCATAATTGGAACTGTTTTGTAGCCTCGACCACCCCATTGCTGCATTACAGTAAAACAATAATTTTCATTTTCAAAATCAAAACAACCCATTATCCACGAATGTGCTCCATCGTAATATGTTCCATTGATCCATTCACCTGCATCTGAGGATCCTGTTTTTGCCCCAGGATTCCCAGGAAGCCCCTTTAATCCACCAGCAGTTCCCGCCTGCACACCCAATTGCAACCCCTCTTTTAATATTCTAAGCGTCTCCTCAGACACATGAAGGCTTCTAACTTGCTCGGTGCCTTTCTCCATTATTACTGCCCCAGATTGATCTACCACCTTCGATATTAAGTGAGGCTTAACGAGCTCGCCATCATTCATAACGGTTGAAACTAACATTGCCATCTGTAGTGGTGTGACAGTTACATAACCCTGTCCGATTACTGTGTTACACTCATCCCCAATGTACCAAGGCTGTTTTACTGTTGCCATTTTATAATCTGCATTAGGGATTGTTCCGGACACCTCTCCCCAAATATCAATACCCGATTTATTTCCAAGTCCATAATTTTTAGCAATATCATAATAGTATTCATATCCTATATTTTTCGCTCTCATATCCTGCATCACCAAACAAAAGAATATATTGCTAGATCTGGCCATTGCCTCTTTTACGTTTACCCAACCAACATATCCACGGTCGGCTTCGCAAAATTTAATATCTCCAGGCAAATCTATACATCTATCTGAAAGCTTTTCATCAAACTCTTTAATGACACCGGATTCTAACCCTGCTGTTGCGGCAACAATCTTCATGATAGACCCCGGAGGTAATTGTAAAGATACAGGTCTATTGAACAAAGGCTTTTTAGGATCATTAATCAATGATTGATAATCGTTATAGCTAATTCCATCTGCAAACAAATTATTATCATATGAAGGATTTGTAACCATAGCTTTAACTTCACCTGTCCTACTATTCACTATCACACCAGCTCCACCAAAAGCTTTAACAGTCCCCACACTTTTATTTAATATCTCATACAAACTTTTTTGCCACCTACTATCAATTGTTAAATATACATTATTGCCAGGAGTAGATTCGTATGCATTGTAATCTACGAAACTTCCCGAAACGACCTCCTTTTCAATCACAGACAAACCCTCTTTTCCTCGTAAAAAATTATCGTAAAAACCCTCTATGCCAGTTTTTCCTATTTGCGATTCTGAATATATTCCACTTTCAATATCCTTTTGTGTAGGATCGCCAAGATAGCCAATAACATTGGAAAATGCCAAAGGATCAGAATAAGTTCTCTTTGGTTCAATAATTAAATGCACTCCTTTAAGTTCTTCAATCCTACTCAATAAAAGATAATATTGATCGTATGTTAGGTTAGATTTTAAAGTTATTCTGTCTGATAAAATTCTAGCGCCTGTTTCATCGTATACCTTAGCCTTAGAATCTTTTATAAATAAATCCTGATCAATTCCTAATATTGAAGAGATTAAAACAAGCGTTTTATCCTCTTCATTTTGCAATAATTCATTTGTGTTTAAAATGAGTGAATACCCAGGTGAATTATAAGCAAGCTTTATTTCGTCGGAACTATAAATCAAACCCCTAGAGGCTAAAGTCTTTACCTGATATTGATTTGTACGTTTCGCAACTTGATAACTTTGTTGCCCTTTAATAATCTGAAGTTCAAAAGCCCCGAGTAATAAATACAAGAAAACCCCTACCAACATGATATATAAGAATATCACCCTCCACTGAAAATCATCAGTATCAATTTCAAGTTTAAAATCTTTATTAGTTGAACTTAATTGCATTATTCTTAAATAATATACTTATTAGGGATTAATTTGTTAAAGAAACTATTTACTATTATGTATAAGAAGAAATTCGCGATAATCCCAGCCAGGTCAAGGGTTACAAACCCAGCCCTATAGAGCCCTGAAAAGATCTGTATTACTAAAAGCTGCATAATCAATACCAGAAGGACTTTAAAATTGGTGTTCCTTTTTAAGATTTTAAAAACTCCAGTAAGCAAATTTACAATTAAATATATTAACGAAAAAGATAATGCCCTTAAACCAATAAAATTAAAATTAATAATTTCTAGCAGCAAACTAAAAATAATAAATAGAATGAAAATAAAATTATTCCTTTCGCGTTTTTCTTGGTAAACCAAACAAATTATTATTAAAGGCTCAAGCGAAACTAAAAAATTTATGCCCGAACTCTTTAATAGAACCTCTAAAAAGAAGGCAAAAATTAGTAAAAAGATTATTCGATTATTTTTTATCATAATTATTCAGTTACAACAAAAACATCTGTAAGTTGGTTTAAAAATATTGGCGATTCGACATATACGCGCTGACTTACGTCGGTTTTACTTGAAAACAGCTCAGAAACCTTCCCCACAATTAATCCGTATGGTATTTGGGTGTCCGCTCCAGAAGTGACTACTACACTACCTTGCGCGACATTCGCCGAATTCGGAATATCTAAAACGGAGATTTTACGACTATCAGACCCCACAACGAAACCCCTCACCCCCTCATCGGGGAATAATACGGGCACCCTTATATTCGGAGAGTATGGCAACTCGACCAACGAAGTTGATGGATACGTTTTTGATACCCTACCCACAAAACAACCTTCTTTTATTACAGCTGACCCTACAACGACGTTATCTGCATCCCCCTTATTGATTAGTATCAAATTACCATTCTCTACATAGGTTAGAACTCGAGCCGGAGTTGTTTTATACTCCTTATCAAAGGAAGTTTGTGCTAATATTTCCTGCAAGGATTCCAATTCAAGCTTTATGCGCTGATTTTCAGCCTTGAAGAATTCACTCTCATTCTTCAGCGCTTGCATTTTTTCTTTATTTCCCGCTAAATCTGCGACAAACGAGAAATCTTCTTTAATTGATGCAAAAACTCCATAATTTGCCGTTTGGATTGTTTCAAACGACTCCGAAACAAAACCACTAATGGAATTTAGGAAGCCCATTCTGGAGAATAGTATAATTACAAGGGAAATAGTAATTCCCAAAATCAAATCAGAATTTTTTAACCCCTTTTGATTCATCTTTTTTAAATAATCTCATCTCTGGAAATTTGAATTCTCTCAAGTAGCTCCAACTCTTCCAACAAGACCTCGGTTCCGCGAACTACGGCCTTAATAGGATCTTCCGTAATTATTACTGGCGTTTTTAACCTATCCTCAAAAAAACGATCAATCCCATGTATTAAAGCACCTCCACCGGCAAGCACTATTCCCCTTTCTAGCAGATCCGCCAGTATTTCAGGAGGGGTTCTTTCAAGAGCCCCTTTTACTGCATCTGAGATCTTTTCCAGGACCTTTAACATTGCCTCTCGAATTTCTATACTTGAAATTTTAATAGTTCTAGGCAAACCAGTTAACATATCCCTACCCTTTACATCTAATTCTTTTTCGGGCTTCATAGCAACAGCTGAACCGATTGCAATTTTAACGTCCTCAGCCATTTTAGAGCCAATCAACAGATTGTACTTATATTTAATATAATTCAAAATTTCTTCATCCAGTTCATTTCCACCAATCCTAATTGTATTATCAACTACTATCCCGCCTAGAGAAATTACCGCTATATCAGTAGTGCCTCCGCCAATATCTACAATCATGCTTCCGGCAGCGTCGTCGATTGGGAGTCTAGATCCAATTGCAGCAGCCATAGGCTCTTCGATAATATAAACCTTTCTCGCTCCTGCAGAAACAGCGGCATCAATAACTGCACGAGCCTCTACTTCGGTTATGGACGAAGGAATACCTATAACGACACGAGGCTTAGTTAGCTTAAACATTTTAGGGTAAAATTCATATACTTTGTAGATGAAGTATCTAATCATAGCTTCGGTTGAATCAAAGTCAGAAATCACCCCATCAGCCATAGGCTT
>CAZLRZ010000005.1:34767-35884 GCA_964562165.1 uncultured Candidatus Saccharibacteria bacterium | reverse complement strand
ACATATCTTTTAGAACAGAATTTAAAATTAAAAGAAGAAGTTAACTCACTCAAAAAGAACAAATAATATAGTTTGCAATGTTTTTATCTGCCTTAATTAAAAAAATTAAAGATCCCAAAGAGAAAATAGATTTTCGCGTCTTTCTAGGCTTATATTTTTTGTTCGTCTTCTTTATCCTTTTTTTGATTAACGATCTCCCTAAAATAATTAAGCCCAGCAATCATAATTCCCAGTATAACAATGTGAATTCAGACCAGGGGAATCAAAACATATTAGGTTTAGCGGAATTTATCCTTAAACCAAAAACTGAAATACAAGATAACAATAACCTTACAGCTATTTTAATTGTTGGAATAGACACTCGTGGCAAGGAAAATCAAACTGAAGAATATTTAAACGCTATAAAAACGGATTCCGGTAATTTAGCATCCAGAAATACCGACACCATAATGCAGGCTGTATACGATCATACAACCGGCAATATTACTTTAATTTCAATCCCGCGAGACTTAGGAATAGATGTTAGAAAAGAATGTTTAAAATATAGTGGAGCAATCAATCAGGTTTTTCAAAAAGGTCAGAATTCCAAATGCGAAGGTAAAGGTCTTCAGGTATTAAAAGATACAGTTGAATATGTTACCGGCATCAAAAGCCAATACCATATTATGGTGACTCTTGGCGCTTTTGAAGATATTATAAAATTAGTAGGCGAAAAAAATGATAAAGGCGAAATTGGTATCTATGTTAATAATCCAAAGGATCTATATGATATTTATCCAATCGAAGGTCGTGGCTGGGAAAATGTTCATTTCCCAGAAGGTAAGATCTTTTTAAGTCCCTACAGGGCACTTCAGTTTTCAAGAACCAGGCAATATTCAAGCGATTTCGATAGGGCAAAACGGCAGCAGTTAGTCGTGAAGGCTGTCCTAGAAAGGCTACTGTCAACTGATACGTTTTTAAACCCCTCAAAAATCAATGAAATTATGGAAATGTTTAAAAAGAATGTTGTTTTTTCAGAGCCCCAAAGCGTCAATGAACTATTATCAGCTATTAAAATTATCTCCGAAGTTGATACAAATAGTATTAAACATATTGTTCTTGATCCTGAATTTGGTGG